>JAFPYA010000302.1 GCA_017412445.1 Clostridia bacterium | reverse complement strand
CTTTCGCTTATCCAGATGTCGAAGCGGTCGCGCCTCCTCCTGCTGTAGACGGGCATGGGGCGCTCCAGGCGCAGATACATGCCATTCACCTTTTCGGGAAACAGCACCATGTTGCGGTTGTCCGGAACGCTCATGGACAGTATCTCGTAATTGCGCAGATCCTTCGTGCGGGCGATGCCGCCGCGCAGGCCGTGGCGCGTGTCCACCGCGAAGGTCATGTATGCCTCATCGCCGATCACGGTCAGGCGCGGATCATATACGCGCTCGATCTCGCTGTCCTTTATGTCCAATATGGGCTCCGGCTCCACCTTCCAGTGGATGCCGTCTTCACTCAGGGCAAGGCCTATGTTGGTGCCCTTGAAGCGCTTTCCGGCCTCCCACTCAGCCTGAGTGCAGCCGTAATCGTTTCTGAACGCCACGGCGTACCCGTCCTTCCAGCGGATCACGCCGGCGTTAAAGACCAGCGCGCTGTCGTAGGGCACGTCGTCCTTTGTGAGCACTGGATTGCCGCTGTAGCGCTTCACGCAATCGAGCGACTTCAAAACAGGCGTAAGCATACTTTCTCCTCGCTTCGTTATTAGCCGTACATGGCTGTAGTTGGTCATATTATATCACACACCCGCCCGCTTGCGCAATGTCCCCAAAAAAGAAAACCGGGCACTCGTAAGGAGTGCCCGTAATTGCTTAGTGAAGAAGGCTTGGCCTCTACCGTCCGCATTCCCACATCCACGCTTCCACAACGTCCTTGTCGAAGACCAGCGCGGCGCCTTCGGGGAAGGCACCCCCGTCCACGGCGGACGCGTCGCAGGCCGCAAGCACAAGGCGCACGGGCGCGCCGTCGAACGCGCCCTCTTCGACCAGCGCGACTGACGCGGGCAGTACAACGCAATCAAAGGAGGCTTGTGCGAAGGCGCCATTTTCGATAACTCCGATGCTCGCCGGAATGTACAGCGTGCTGCCTTCGTTTGTTACGGCCAGGCGGAAGGGCATTTCAGCCACTGTGTCGCCGTAGGGGTCCACAAGGCGGTACATCCCCTCATACAGGCCGCTCTCGGTCGCCTCAGGGGCGCTTACGCTCAGCTTTGTGCCGGTGGGCATGCCGTCAAGGCTGATGGGGTCTTGAACTTCCTCGCCCGTGCGCGCGATTACAAGCGGCTGCTCGGGCAGGCGCACGCAATAGACCTCCGCCAGCGCGGACGAATTGGAGCCGTCTGATGAGGTGATGAGCACGCTCGCCTGTCCCTCGCCCTGCCAAAGGAGCGTGCCGTTTGCGTCCACCTCGCAGATGTCCGGACGCAGGCTCTCAAAGAGGAGACCGTCCGTGTCGCCCTCCAATTCAAGCGTATAGCTCTGCCCCTCAGGCAGCAGTATTCTGTCCTTTACGAGCCGGAAGCGGACCTCGTGCGGCGCGCTGCCCGCCCGGAAGGCGTGCCTGAACCGGCATGTTTCGACCACCTCGCTGTAGGGCAGCCAGTATTCGTGCACGCTGGCCTCATATAACGCCGCGTTTGCGGGCGTATAGGTCACGGAAAAGTCCATGGATTTGCCGTAGCTCAGGCGTCCGCTGCGCACGGTGGCGCTCATTATCGAATCCACCACCTGCACATACTGTACGCCGTTGTAGGTGCGCGCGCCGATCATCAGTATGTAGTGTCCCGGCGCCTGCACGATAACCGCGCCCTTTCGTCCCTCAAAAAAGCTTGTAAGCTGCCTGAAGGTGTCAAGCTCGCCGCTGTATTCGGTGATGCCGCTCTGCCTTGCCAGATACGCGGCGTAGTAGCGGTGGGCGCTTGGCGGCGAGAGCGAGGAGCCCGTGTTGCTCCAGCTGGGCTTGATAGACAAAAACTCATACAGTATATCCGCCTTTTGCGCGCTCGTGCCCGCGTACCCCTTCAGATACTGGTAGGCGTGGGCAAAAGTGAACAGGCAGCAGCCGCGCCCGGTCAGGTATCGATCGGTGCTGGAATCATAATAGATCTGGTCGTGCCCGCTGACGGCAAGAAGCCTGTACCTCAGCAGCTCGTCCCATACGCCGGGCTCGCTACGCCCGCCGCCGTCATGCTGATAATAAAAGCTGATGCGGGACGAGGCGCTGCCGTAGCTTGCGGCAAAGCAAAGCGCGCCCGCGCTGAGCGCGAGGGCGATGAAAATCAAAATCAGCGCCTTTAGTTTCATTGTTTCCTTCGTTTCATTCAGCCGGAGCCTTTTTACGTTCCGACGTTTTTGCGGCCGCGGCGGTTCCCCGAAATGCCAAAAAGCCGCATGGCGAAGCTCACGTGGAGCTTCGCCATTATTTTAGTACGTCCGGGGGAGGATGTCAAGAGAGGGGAGCTTTCACGACGGCAGGATCGTCAATCCGTTGTAAGGATGCGATGTTCCTCAATCAGCTCCTCAAGCTTTTTCTCAAGCTCTTCCCGTTGCGGATCATCATTCGCAAGCTGTGAAAGCTTACTTTTTATGGTTCGCTGTGCGCTTCTGTTTATATTGAACGTTTCACTCAAGCTTTGTCCGTTTAGTCCTGCCAGAATTTCCTGCTTTTGCTGACGAAGCTTTCGCTTCTCTTCCTCCTTAAATTCCTCAGAGGATTTGGTGACTATTGCGTACTGGTGATGCTTGCGCAGATCAAGATACTCGGCGACCGTCTTGCGCAGATCAAGATACTCGGCGACCGTCAGCTCTGCCAGCGTGCCTCTGTTCTTCGCTGTGGCTATGAGATAAATGCCAATCGCACCTGTAACTCCACCAAACCCAAACATCAGAAAACCGCCGATGGTCCTAAGTGTCGTGTTCAGAGTAGCGCTTTGCTCGAGTATGTTGTTGGCTGCGTTGCGAGTCGCCCTGAATTCGTAGGTATAAAAATCGCCACCGAAAGATGCATACTCGGTTGAGCTTCCATAGTCAAATAGATCGGAAGACGCACCTGCCAGCGTTACAATCCCGAACGCAAAAAACATCAGCGCCACAACAAGCAGCAGTATGCCCAACGTCCGCTTTGCCTTCATTGTTAAACCTCCTCGATATGCTTCTGAATCGCAGTTTAAAACGGATGAATGCAGTTAT
>JAFPYA010000301.1 GCA_017412445.1 Clostridia bacterium | reverse complement strand
TCCGTTTCCCTGTCGTAGAAAGGGTTGGCCAGAAACGTGCTGAACAGGCCGTATGTCCAGGAGTAGGAGCCGCCTCCCACCATTGCAATTTTGCGCTTCATGAGTTTCCTCCTTAAATATGAAATTATGTATGCTTACGCTTTTGTGAGCGCGGGGTCGTCAAGCTTTAGCGTATCATGGACGAGCCGGCTTATCTCGGTTGAATCGAAATATTTCAGCGCGCCCGGCAGCGCCCAGGCGTGGGTGTTCGTCTGGTCGTGAAACGGTTCGCAAACTATATCTTCCCAGCTTTCAAAATCGCCGTCCGAATAGATTTTTGTGCTCGTGAGGAGAGATGCCACCTCGGCGCAGCGGGACATTTCGCCAAGGGCATATAATGATATGTTGTCACTGTCCGCTTCCTCAAAGCCTTTAAGCATATTGAGCGCGGAGGTAATTTCGCGCACTCGCAGCGAAAATAACGAGTCGCCCAGCTGGATAAGGCAGGCGTTAAGTATATACATTGTGCTCCAGCTCATATACATGTCGGTGGAGGCGAGGGTGGAGGGCATAAGCGCGCCGGATGCGGTCACGTCCATAACCAGCACCTGCCAGCCGCTCAGCACCATGCGGTGCAGGCGGTTTGAGTATTCGGCAATGCGCTTAGTGCCCTCCGGCCACAGGGCTATGAGCGTGGGCAGGGGAGAGTCGCCGAGACGCCAATTTCTCAGCAGAAGCCCGCTGTTTATGAGGCCGTCCCGAGTGCGCCAGTACATGCATCGATACTGATACTCGCCGCAAATGCCCTCGTCGTACACGCGGGGCTCGGGCGAGGGAGAAGAGTCGTCAAGGTGAAGCAGGCGCTTAAAGCCGTCTATGCGCTTTTGTAAAGGCAGGGCGCTTCGCATTTGGCGCATTCTCAGGCACTCTTTAATCAGTTCGTCGTGAAGCGTGCGCATATCCGGAAACTGTTTTAGCATCTGTCCGCTCGCCGTACAGGAGAGCACTTGCGCATCGAGTTGCTCAAAGCGGAAGCAGTCTTCGCCTGAAGCGAGGCTGGCGGCAAGATTCTTTTCAAAGAAGCGCGCGGCCTCTTGGGCAAGCGGCGCGGGGTAGCCGTGTCCGTTTTCGGCGGTAGCCATCTCCACGGTGCAGCCTGAGGAGCAGTTTTTCCACAGAGCCTTTGCCTTTTCAAGCGTGCGCTTTGTGCCCTCGCGGGGAAAGAAATCCTGCCTGTCGGTCAAAAGAAGTACGGGGTTTGGCGCCATGCCCGCCACGAAGTCTATGTAATCCAGCCCCGAGGCGATGCTGCCCGGCCAGAGCATCTCGTTGTCCGGGTCCACGCCGCACTCGAGCATTGCGTGGTTGTCAGTAATGTAGGCGCAGGGCGCGGCGCATTTGAAGCGCTCGCCCGCCGCCATCATAAGCAGGCTCACCTGCGTGCCGCCGCCGCTGTGCCCCGTGAGCCCTATGCGCTTTGAATCGACGTCCGGGCGCCCGGAGAGGTAATCCAGCGCGCACAGGCCGTCCTGTATAAAATATCCGGCGAGGCTCCGCCCCAATAGCTTTGCCTTCCAATCGAGCAGGTCGTGCTCGCCCGAACAGCCCTGCATGGGCTGAAAATCCGCTTTTAAGTCGTAATGCTCAAAGCGCTCGCCCTGACCCACGGGGTCGAGCACGAGGCAGAGGATGCCAGAGTGCGCAAGCCTCTGTGCCAGATACTGATACTCCGGGTCGACCTTGCCCCGGTCGTCGTGCCCCACGGTTATGAGCACGGCGGGGTAAGGCGGCGCGGCGCAGGCGGGCACGTACACGTTTGCGCTTGCATAGCTGCCTTCGCGGGGCTCGAGCAGTATTTTTTCTACGGTAAAATCGCTTTTTTCGATGCGCGCAGCCATGCGCGCGCGCCTGAACGCGTCAGGCGTTTCCTCGGGCACAAAGCCCAGACAATCAAAAAACGCCCTGCGTACCTCGCCCTGATACTTTCTCAGGCTCGCCATATCCTTTACGCTCCCGCGGCGCCTGTCGGCAGCTTCAAGGCATTTTTCCGCCTCGCGCAGCGCGTGAAGGTATAAGCCGCTTTTGGCTTCCACGGGCAGCCTGCCCGCCTTGTGCTTAAGCTCCCACAACGTGCGGGCGGAAGGTCTCAGGCGTTCGCCCGCGTGCAGCATGGACTTCATCGGCTTCGTCCCCCGGATAGGTTGATTTGGAAATCCTTCTAACGTACATTATACTCTTTCCAAAGAAAAAGTACAATGATTCGGGTCAAATTTTGTTAGATAATTTTATTGACAAATACGACAAGAGTACTTGCATTTTTTTGACGTAAGTGCTATAATTCACGCGTCAAAAGGTTAAGGGGGTATTGTTTCTGGGTATGTACACTGCGCGACCTTACACCATCGGACACAAAAGGAGCATACCGGGAAGGATAGCTCTGCACATCAGGAAGTACTGGCGTCTTCACCTGCTGGCGCTGCCTGCGGTAATCCTTTTGCTTCTG
>JAFPYA010000300.1 GCA_017412445.1 Clostridia bacterium | reverse complement strand
TGAAGCGCGTGATGATGGCGCAGCTTGAAAACAACCTCATTCCCTTCTGGAGCTCGCTTAAGGACGACAGATTCGGCTTTACCGGCTACGTGGGTTTTGACCTTAAACGCGACCCCGATTACGTAAAGGGCTGCATACTCAACAGCCGTATACTCTGGTTTTTCTCCAAAGCGTACAGGCTGCTTAAGGATAATGCCTTGCTTGAGCTTGCATTGCACGCCTATACAGCGCTTAAGCGCATGGTGGACCCCGAAAACGGCGGCGTATACTGGTCCGTGAACGCGGACGGCAGCCCCTTCGACACTACGAAGCACTGTTACAATCAGGCGTTTGCCATATACGGGCTGTCGGCGTATTATGAGGTGAGCGGCGTCGAAAAGGCGCTTAAGCTCGCGCTTGAGCTGTTTAAGCTTATAGAAACCAAGATGCGCGATAAAGGCGGTTATCTCGAAGCGTTCAATCGAGATTTCACGCCTGCCGGGAACGAAAAGCTGAGCGAAAACGGCGTGGAAGCCATGCGCACAATGAACACTCTGCTTCACGTACTTGAGGGTTATACAGAGCTTTACAGGGTGAACAAAGACCGCGAGGTCAAGGCGAAGCTGTACGAAATTCTGGATATATGGGAAAAGCATATCTGGAATGAGGCACTTAGCCGTCAGGAGGTCTTCTTCGACCACGATTACAATACGCTTATAGATCTCTACAGCTACGGTCACGACATCGAAACCTCGTGGCTCATGGACAGGACGCTCGATGTTTTGAACGATGACGCGATGACAAAGCGCTTAAGGCCGAAGCTTATGCTCATGGCGCGGGCAATACTGAATACCGCTTTTACGCGCCACGGTATGCCCGCTGAAGCCGAAAACGGCATAGTCAATCAGCGGCGCGACTGGTGGGTGCAGGCCGAAACAGTGCTCGGCTTTCTGAACGCATACAGGCGCGGCGAGGGCGAAGAAATGCTCGAAGCTGCGCTGAATCAATGGAAATACATAAAGGATAAGGTAATCGATAAACGCCCCGGCAGCGAATGGTTCTCTATGCTTGATGAAAACGATGAGCCTCAGCCAAAGCCCATAGTTGAGCCATGGAAATGCCCCTATCACAATGGGCGCATGATGATCGAAGTAATCGAAAACTGCTGACAATAAAAGCTCCCTCCGGCATTTTTACCGGAGGGGGCTTTTATTTACTATCAGATGTTTAGCAGTTCGCTGTATTCCTTGAGCGCGCCGTCGGTGTCATGTGCAAGCACGCGCTTTGCCAGCACCTTGCCCAGTTGCACCCCCTCCTGATCGAAGGAGTTTATATTCCAGCAAAAGCCCTGGAACATGACCTTGTTTTCAAAGTGCGCCAGCAGCGCGCCCAGAGCTTCGGGGGTGAGTTCGTCGCCCACTATCACGCTCGAGGGACGGCTGCCTCTGAAGTCCTTGTTGGGGTTTTCGTCGTCCTTGCCGCAGGCGAAGGCCACGATCTGCGCGGCAAGGTTGGCACAGAGCTTTGTCTGACTGCTGCTGCCCTGAATGTCCACATCGACGCCGGTCTGATTGCGCTTAAAGCCCACAAACTGTAGCGGAACGATGTCCGTGCCCTGATGGAGCAGCTGATAGAACGAATGCTGACCATTCGTGCCGGGCTCGCCGAAAACGACGGGGCCTGTGGGATAATCTACAGGCTCGCCAAAGCGGTTCACGTGCTTGCCGTTGCTCTCCATGTCGAGCTGCTGCAGATGCGCCGGGAAGCGGTTGAGCGCCTGAGAATAAGGCAACACCGCAGTCGAAGGATACAGGCAGACGTTGCGCTCGTACACGCCAATAAGTGCGTCCAGCATGTCTGGGTTCTGCATGGGATCGGGATTCTTGGCAAGCGCGTCTTCCTTCGCAGCGCCGTCAAGGAAGCGCGTGAACACATCGGGGCCGAAGGCCAAAGATAGCACAGCGCCGCCTACCGCGGAGCAGGAGGAATACCTGCCGCCGATAAAGTCGTCCATGAAGAACGCTGCAAGATAATCGCTGCTCTTTGCGAGGGGCGAGGTTTCGCTGGTGACCGCCAGCATGTGCTTTGAGGGCTCAAGTCCCGCTTTAACGAGCGCATCCTTTACAAAGGCCTCGTTTGTGAGCGTTTCGAGCGTCGTGCCGGACTTGGATACGATTATGAACAGCGTGCGGCTGACATCGATTGAGTTCAGCACGCTCACCGCGTCATCGGGGTCAACATTGCTTATGAATTTGGCCTCCATTTTAAAGCAGCCATGCTTTTTCGCCCAGTTTTCGAGCGCGATGTACATCGCTCTGGGGCCGAGATCGCTGCCGCCTATGCCTATCTGAGCGACGGTGGTGAAGCTTTCGCCCTTTTCGTTTACGAGTTCGCCCTCATGCACCTTTTTGCAGAAGGCGGCGATCTTTGCCGTCTGGGCTTCGTAGAACTCGCGCTTGTTTACACCCTCTACGATCACGTCCTGCCCCTGCTGGCCGCGGGTAAGCTGATGAAGCACCCTGCGCTTTTCACCTGTGTTCACTATTTCGCCGTTGTACGCGCAGGCATATTTCTCGCTGAGCTGCGCTTCCTTTGCAAGCTCGCAC
>JAFPYA010000299.1 GCA_017412445.1 Clostridia bacterium | reverse complement strand
CCTCCACAGGCATGGACGCGCTGACCCACGCCATCGAGGGCTACATCACAAAGGGGCACTGCGCCATAAGCGACATGTTCCATCTTGAGGCCATCCGCCTCATCAGCCACAGCCTGAGGCAGGCCGTCCAAAACGATCCCGAGGGCCGCGAAGGCATGGCGCTGGGCCAGTACATCGCCGGCATGGGCTTCAGCAACGTGGGTCTGGGCATAGTGCACTCCATGGCGCACGGTCTGAGCGCCCTGTACGATACGCCTCACGGCGTGGCCTGCGCGATACTTCTGCCGCTGGGTCTTGAGTACAACTGCCCCGTTGCCGGCAAGCGCTACCGCGCGATAGGCAAGGCAATGGGCGTGGACGGCATTGACCTCATGGACGACGAGGCCGCCGCCAAGGCCACCATAGACGCGGTCAAGAAGCTCTCAGCCGACGTGGGCATCCCCGCCGACTTAAAGGGCATCCTCAAGGACGAGGACGTGCAGTTCCTCAGCGAATCCGCTTACGCCGACGCCTGCTGCCCCGGCAACCCCCGCGACACCAGCGTAGAGGAAATCAAGGCGCTGTACAGAAGCATGATGTAATCTGATAAAAGATATATTCGCCTGCGGCCAAGCCGCCGCAGGCAAAAAAAACCTCCCCGCAGCGAGCGGGGAGGTTTTGCTTTACGGACAGATTGCCGTCAGCCGTCAGTCGATACGATATTGTGTATCCATACGCCCTTTTTGAGCAGTATGTAGCCCAGCGCCACCTTGACTATCTCTATAAAATTCACAATGGCGTATATGGGTATTATCTTAAGGTCGGTCAGGTGCACAAGCAGGTATGCCATGGGGACCGGCACAATCCAGGTGTACACGCTGTCGAACAGGAAGGTGATGAACGTCTTGCCGCCGGCCCTCAGCGTAAAATAGGCGCAGTGCGAAAAGCCGTTGAGCGGCAGCACGAGTGCGCTTACGCGTATGAGCGACGAGGCCAGCGTCTTTGAATCCGCGCTGCTTTTTGTATACACCAGCGGCAGCCAGGGCGAGGTCGCAAGCAGCAACAGGCAGGTGGCGAGGCATACAAACTCCTCAAACACGATGATCTTTCGGGCGTTGTCCTTAGCGCCCTCCATGTCGTTTGCGCCAAGCGCCTTGCCGACCATTACGCTCGAGGCGGTGCCCATTGAGATAAAGAATACGTTGAACAGGTTCGTCAGCGTGCTTGTAATGGTCATTGCGTTCACCACGGTAAGCCCGCGCAGCGAGTACTGCTGAGAGAGCACGCTCATGCCCGTCGACCAGAGCGCTTCGTTAAACAAAAGCGGCAGGCTCTTTATGAGAATGCCTTTGAACAGCTTGGCAGGAATTTTGAATTCTCTGTATGCGCCGCTCAGGAAGCTGTACATGCCCCTCTTGCTTAGGCGCCGGTAGACGACAATAAGTATTACCGCCATTTCTACATATCTTGCGACCACGGTGGCGATGGCCGCGCCGGTCACGCCCAGACCCTTGTAACCGAAGTGATCGAAAATGAGCAGGTAGTTGAGCACGAGGTTTGTGAATACGCTCGAAACCGAGGCGTACATGGGCAGACGCGTTTCGCCGCTTACGCGAAGCACGCTGGCGTAGGCGTTTGTGAGGGCAAAGGGCACGAGGCCGAACAGCATCACCGTCAGATACTGCTTGCCCGCTTCAAGGCTCTGCTCGGCCTTTTCGAGCTCCAGCGCCACCTCCTCGGCGGTGCCGCTCAGGTCTGGGTTAATCCAAAGAGACAGCAATTGCGTCTTGAGGCATGTGAACACCAGTATGCCCGCGACGCTTACAAAGGCACCGACCATGAGCATAAAGCGGAAGCTGTGGCGCACGCCGTCTGTATCGTTTGCGCCGAAGAACTGCGCGGCGTATATGCCCGCGCCGCTCATGCCGCCGAACACGGTCAGGTTGAACACAAACATGAGCTGGTTGCTTATGCTCACGCCGTTCATCTGCGCCTCGCCGACAGAGCCCACCATAAGGTTGT
>JAFPYA010000298.1 GCA_017412445.1 Clostridia bacterium | reverse complement strand
CTTTCTGGCAAGCAGGTGTTCGATATCCAGTATGCGGGCGGCTTCCTTAACGCGCTTTTCGATTTCCTGCTTGGGGGTCTTGCGCAGCTTCAGACCGAAAGCCATGTTGTCATAAACCGTCATGTGCGGATACAGAGCGTAGTTCTGGAAAACCATGGCGATATCACGATCCTTGGGCGCCACATCGTTAACCAGCTTGTCGCCGATGTAAAGCTCGCCGT
Source organism: Clostridia bacterium (assembly GCA_017412445.1). GTDB lineage: Bacteria > Bacillota > Clostridia > Christensenellales > Aristaeellaceae > RUG14130. The sequence goes on along the minus strand of JAFPYA010000298.1, from coordinate 2,929 downwards.
CGGAGATCTCTTCAAGGCCCGCAACCATGCGCAGGGTGGTGGATTTGCCGCAGCCGGAGGGACCGACCAGAACGATAAATTCCTTATCTTCAATGTCCAGGCAGAAATCGCTGACCGCGGTGACGCCGCCCTGGTATACCTTGTAGATGTTCTTCAATGTTACACTTGCCATATAGTGTCCTCCTCAAAAATTGATGCCGTTCTATCGGCTGTTAACTGTATTATACCAAAGTTTAACCCAAAATGCTATCGTTAATATAAACAAAATGTATATCTCGTTTTTGATGAAAATTGCATTATTTCCCTTTTTGCCCGTAGTAGGCTTTGGGACCGTGCTTTCTTAAGAAGTGTTTGTCCTGAATATGGGCGGGAAGAGCGCAGATTTCGCCTATTGAGGCGGTGTACATGGCCATTTTTGCGACCTCTTCAAGTACAACCGCGTGGTATACGCTCTGCGCGCCGTCCTTGCCCCAGGTGAACGGCCCGTGGCCGCGCACGAGGATAGCGGGCGTATGCACAGGATTTTTGTCCTTAAACGCCTCAATAATCACGGTTGCGGTTTCGGCCTCGTAGGCGCGCTCGGTCTCATCGGGGGTAAGATACCTTGTAACCGGCACGCTGCCGCGAATGTAATCGGCATGCGTGGTACCCAAACACGGTATCTCCTTGCCCGCCTGCGCCCATGCAACCGCGCAAGTGGAATGCGTATGAGTTATGCCGCCAATGCCTTCAAACGCCCTGTACAGGCCAAAGTGCGTAGGCGTATCGCTCGAAGGATTAAAGTCGCCTTCAAGCTTGCTTCCGTCCTCAAGCGACAAAACCACTATGTCGTCCGGCGTAAGCTTTTCGTATTCCACGCCGCTTGGCTTTATGGCAAAGACGCCCTTTTCCCTGTCGCACTGAGAGACGTTGCCCCAGGTGTAGAGCACAAGTCCTCTGTGGTAAAGCTCCATGTTGGCGTCATAGACCGCCTGCTTTAATGCTTCAAACATTTTCTTCTTCCTCGTTCACTTCAGGCGTCCGGGAGGCTTCGGGCTCTTCGTCTTCTTCGGGTTCACCGTGCGCTTCGATTTCACCGTCCGCTTCATTCTCGTTCTTCGCGTCTTCCCCGCTTTCGTCAGGCTCGACATCCTTCGACGTGGTGCTCTCCTTCATCGAGTTGAGCAGGTCGATAAGCGTCTGATCGGCATTCTCGCTTTCGCGCTTTTGCTTTTCCACGGCGACCTCGGAGGCCTTGAGTATATCGCCCGCAGTTATCTGCATCAGCTTTTCGCGGGTGATATCGGTGTCGGTCACAAGGCGGTTTGCCTGAGCGATAAGCACCTGCTCGAACAGGTTGCGAACGCCTCTGGCGTTGCCGAATACTATGGGATCCACGTTCTGCTTGGTGATAAAGTCCCTCACCTCGTCTTCTGCGTCGTCGTCCAGCGTATAGCCGCCCTGCTTGCAACGCAGACGGAATATGCGGATCATCTCGTCCATCGTGTAGTCGTCAAAGTGCAGATAGCGGTTGAAGCGGGACTCGAGGCCGGGGTTCGAGGCTATGAACTCTTCCATAAGGCCGTTGTAGCCCGCGACTATTACCACAAGGTCGTCCCTGTGATCCTCCATCGCCTTGAGCAGTGTGTCCACGGCCTCCTGACCGAAATCGTTGCCTTCCTTATGGTACGTAAGCGCGTAAGCTTCGTCGATGAACAGCACGCCGCCAAGCGCCTTTTGTATCACCTCGCTGGTCTTTGTGGCGGTCTGGCCGACGTAGCCCGCCACGAGGCCGGATCTGTCAACCTCGACCAACTGCCCCTTGCTGAGTATTCCGAGGCACTTGTATATGCGCGCCATCACGCGGGCAATCATCGTTTTGCCCGTGCCGGGGTTGCCCGTAAACACCATGTGCAGCGACATATCCACCACGGGCAGGTCGTGCTGCTTGCGCATTTCATGCACCTTGACCATGTTTACGAGGTTGTCCACCTCGGTCTTGATTTTGTCAAGGCCTATATACTCGTGCAGTTCCTTGAGTATGTCCTCGAGCTTTTCGGGCTCCTCCTGCTGCTCTTCCTCCTTGGCCTGCGTTTCGGCCTGAGGCTTTCCTTCAGCGACATTTGCGGTCTGCTTTACGGGTTCGGGCGCATTTGAAGCCTGGTCTTTGATTTCAGGCTGCCTGTTTTCGGGCTGCTTGCCCTCATCCGCTTGCGGAGGATTCACGGGAGGATAGTTGTCCCACAGCCAGTCGCTCGTGGCCTTGGCCTGATTGCGGGACAATATTTCAAGTGCCTCAAGCTGCTTGTCGAGCACCTCGTCCCTGTAATCGCCTGAGAGCCTGCTTGCCTTTTCGCGCATCGATTTTACGTAAGGATCTGCCGTCTCGATGGGCTTTTCGGGCTCCTTTTTTGCGCTGTCGGGCTTCAGCACGCCCCAGATATCGTCGCTGACTCTGCGCAGATTGCGGGTTGTGATTTCCCTGAGCTTTTCAAGGGAGCTTTCAAGCAGGTTGTCTTTTTCGTCCATTATGATGCCTCCAATGCAGTGTGTTTATTTATCGTCGTCAAGCACTACTCCCGTAATCCGTATGGCACGGAACTCCGCGCCTTCGCTGTTTACGCACTTCATGCAGTTGTCGCAGATTTTGCCCGGATCGAGGTCGCACCTCAGGCATTCGCCGCAGTTGTCGCACTCGACCTCTTCATCCAGCACGCACATCTTTTTCTTTTCCATAACTAAGTACTCCTCGCGCGTATCAGATGCCCTTTTCGAGCATTTCCCTGAGCACTATTTTGCCGTGAGCGTACGTAAGGGCGCCCTGCAGATAGGCGGTGTAGGGCGGGCGTATCGGGGCATCTGCCGACAATTCGACAGAAGCGCCGGCGACAAACGTGCCCGCCGCCATTATTACCTTGTCCTGATAGCCTGGCATATCCCAGGGCTCAGG
>JAFPYA010000297.1 GCA_017412445.1 Clostridia bacterium | reverse complement strand
GAACTTTAAAAAGAAGTTGATGTCGTTAGGCAGCACGGCGTTTACGATGAGCGCAGCCACCAGCGAAATCAACATGACTATCACAAGAAAGCTGGTGCCGCAGCGGGGATGGAAGCGAATTTGCTTGCGCGCGTTTTCGACGGTAAGCTCGAGCCCGTTTTCAAAGCAGAAGATGGACTTGTGCTCTGCTCCGTGATACATCAGCACGCGCTTTATCTCTTTCATTTGAGTTGTCAAAATTAGGTAGCCGATGAACAAAAGTATTCTCATCATGCAGTATATTACTGTCTTCCACGGATCGGTGATGCCAAGTACCTTTTCGACCAGCTCGCTGATTCCAAGCGGCGCAAGTATAAACAGCCCCACCGCCAGCACTACCGCAAGCACTACCGCCGTAGCCATCATGACGTCGTCGGGCTTGCATTTGAAGACCTTCGCCATGGCTTTCTCAAATTTTGTGGGTTCGCCTGTATCGAAGCCCGCCATGTCTGCAGATTCTGTTATAGTCTTTACGCCGTCGGCCAGCATGATTATGAAGTTTGCCACACCCCTGATGAAGGGTAGCTTAAGCCATTTGTGCTTTTGCCCTATAACCTTGTTGGGCTTGGTGATGTAGGTCATTTCGCCGTCGGTCTTGCGCACGGTAATGGCCGTGCACTTGGGGCCCTTCATCATCACGCCTTCCATTACCGCCTGTCCGCCTACGGAAGGGCAGCTGGTTTTGTAATCGTTATTCCACCAGGCTTTGAATTTTTCTTTAAAGTTCATTTTATCTCCTTATAAGCAATAAGACCGAGTCGCATTGCGCAGCCCGATCTTATTGTTTTTCCGCATGCTTACGCAACAGATCGATTGATCACATTCCGTAGCGCTTCTTGAACTTGTCCACACGTCCGCCGGTATCTACAACCTTCTGCTTGCCAGTGTAGAAAGGATGGCACTTTGAGCAAATATCAACGCGCAGCTCTTTCTTTGTGGAACCGGTCTCGAAGGTCTCGCCGCATACGCAACGCACTATGGCCTTGCCATAATTGGGATGAATGTTCTCCTTCATGTAGTTCACCTCTTCGTGATATTCAGCAAATCGGACTTGTCGCCCGCTGTGCGCAGGCGGCATCCAATGTCGTCATGCAGATGTTATTATATCACATACAGACGGCATAGTCAAATGGTGTAATGTTATTTTTGAGGTAAGTATTTTTCAGCTTTTGCAAAAGGCATTATAGTGTCTCGGAGTTGTAGCTTACGAGGCTGGCTTCCTTTACGCCCTCAAGGCTCAAAAGCTTGTTGAGGAAGGCTTCGCTCTTCTCTACGCGCACTTCGTAGGTAAGCTCCATGTGAGAACCGTTCATGGTCTTGCTCTTAAGCTGCATGTAGCGCACCTTGCTCATAAGCTTCTGCGCGTTGGCTTCGCCGGTGGCGTTTACGCGCATTACCAGCAGGTAGCTGTCCTCGTTCTTTTTGATGAGGAAGCGGAGCACGAATATCACTATGGCAATGCCTGCCGCGGTGAGCACCGTCAAAAGGAACTGACCCGCGCCCAGCAGTATGCCCATCGTGAGCGCCCAGAACATGTAAGCGGTGTCAAGCGGATCCTTTACGGCAGTACGGAAACGCACTATCGACAGTGCACCGACCATGCCCATTGAAAGCGCGATGCTGTTGCTTATGCACAGTACGACGGGCGCAGTGACCACAGTCATGAGTATCAGGGTCAGGGCGAAGTTATTGCTGAACATAACTCCCCTGTAGGTCTTTTTGTAAACCCAGTAGATGAACAGGCCTACGCCGAAAGCGGCAAGTATCGTGAGCAAAATCAGCGGTATACTGTCGGCTCCGAGGGTTTGGTTTTTGAACATGTTTCTGAAGAAATTCACGAGGCTAATCCCCTTTCAATAATATTCCGCATCAAAGCGCATTGATTTTTGTTTAGTATTCACTGCCCGCCCAGCGGTTCAAAGCTTCGGCACAGCACGTACTTGGAAATTGCCGTGTACTCCGCAGGCGTGCCGCCTATCAGCTTGGCTATAAAGTCCGGAAGATGTCTGTCGTACTTGATTTCAAGTATTTCGCGCTCGTCCTTTACGGGACTTAATGTGAGAAGTCTTTTGTTAAACAAATCCGTGCTGCCGGGACAGGTGGCAAGCTGCTTGTCGAAGGTTATGCGCGTGTTTTCTATCGGGTGAATATAGGCTTCCCTCACGTAGTCGACGAGCACCACCGGATGCAAGAGTTTGGTTCTCATCTGCACGTACATATCAAGCAGAAGCGCGTTATCGGTTTTGAGCAACGGCGTAGGATTTCTGTCGATCAGTGCCTGTGCAAGCTCTCTTGTGATGCGGCAGGCTGACTTTTGTATGAGGCTCCCGGCCTTGCGCTTTCTTTCAAGGAATATGACTTCGTCGCTCAGGTTGTAGATCCTTATGCGGTATTTGTCTCTGTCCGCGTTGCCTTCAACCTTGTCGTAGTAGGCGCTGTTGTATATATCGTCAAAGTAGAGCGAACGGATATGATAGTTGCCGTCCTCATTGGCGTGTGAATCGTGCTTCAATACCGGATCGAGCTTCTGCCTGAGCGTCAGCAGGTCGCCACGGTTGATCCAGTATTTCTTTTCGTGCCTCTCCGGCAGGCTTTCTCGCTTTTGTTCCATGAAGCCTCCGATTTTTAATAGTAGCTCGACTTATTGCCCTTGTCGTCTATGAGCTCCACTGTGCGCGCAATGTTGCCGAAGTAGTGCTCAAAGTCAGCCTTACTGAACCTGTTTTTGAAGAAGTAAAGCAGGCGGCCTGGGCGTGCGTTGGCGTAGTTTACAAATGATGTCACTCTGCTCTGGTACGTCGATCTGGTTATGCCCCAGCGTTCCAGATACATTTCCATTTCGGGTTCAAGCTCCAAATAACGCTCATGTATCCGGTTGACTACGCTGCTGCTCGACCATTCGTTAGCCATAAGCTCCGAGAATATGGTAAGGAAGTAATCCTTGCACTTGTTGTTTTGCATAAGCGCGATGAACAGTGAGTTGTCGCACTTGTTGCCATCGCCTACGCCGCCCGGCGTAAGCCAGCGGTTTACGGAGTTTGTATCGGTAGTGAATGCCCAATCAAAGTCAAAAAGTATCCATCTCCATTTGCCGTCGATGGCCTCGCAGCGGTACTTTTTGCAGTTGAGCAGGTCTGTGTTGCCGGTGTATATTTCAACGGCGCAGTAGCTCAGATAATTCCATACATCTATGTACTGCTCGGCTATTTGCAGCTTCTCGTCGGTATCTATGCCGTTTTTGGTGTACCAGCTTTTGAACTCGGTCCACGTGGCCTTTGAGCCCTTCATTACAGTATCATTTGCCTTGAGCAGGTCTATGCTGTCCTTAATTGAAGTGTCCCAGCCCTCCCATTGGCAGATGGAGTAGGTGTTAATGCGCTCGCGCATATTGTAATGACCCCAGTATTCGCCGTTAAGGTAGACTATGCACAGGTTCGTATCCTGATACATAACCGGCCTTGTGTCGGCATGATACGTTGCGCGAGTGGGATCGGCGTTGAGTGCGTTTATGTCCGCCGCAAGGGCGCTGAGTATGCTGTCCCTCATGCGGGTCTTGTCGCTGTCCTGACCCGATTGCCTGAGAAGGAAGGATTGATATTCGGTATAATCGCGGTTGGGAAAGAGCTGAGCGTAAAAGCGGTTTGAACCGTATCTTGAACGCGCCATGACCTTAAAGGCCTTCTGGGCTTCCTTTCGGCTGTACTGGCCATGGAGGCGAACGCCGCAGCCCTGCGAAAGGATAGTAGTTCCGTCAAGATCGAACAGCTCCACGTTTGCGGCCTTCTCCCAGGTCATCCAGAAGTTTGCACCCCTGTCTATTGAACCGTAAGGGCTTTCACTGTAGGCGTTAGGACCCTTGACGTATATGCCCTTGGTGTAGCTCCACAGATCCTCCGGGTCAAGCACCAGAGAAACGACCTGCATCGTATGGCTCACGCCCACAAAATATGTCTGCGTTGTAACCATAGAGCTGAGCTGGTCGCTCTTTGCGGCTATCGCTCTGACCACCGTGGTACCGCTTATGGTGATTGGGTTTGCGTCATTGTAGATATATGTACGCGTCTGTCCGCTTACCGCGGAGGCATACTCGCCGTCTACTTGATAGCTGTAGCCGTTGAGCTCTGCGGGATTGGGCTCTGAAGAGTCAAGCGTATAGTATATCGTGGCGCCAGGCTCGCATTTCAGACGCAGAGTTATTGTCTGTCCTGCATCATACATGCCCCCCGCAACCGAGAAGGTGGGCGCTATCATGCGCTCTGAAAAACCCGTGCTTGAATTCTTGGTGCCGGGAGTGGATGCGGTCAGATAATAAAAGCCGGAATCTATGCTTTCGCCCATACGACCGTAGGATATGTCACTGTACTGAATGCCAAGCGGACAACGGTCGAGAATTTTCCCCTCGGTATCGGCAAAAACAAGCATTTCACACTCAGTTGACGACAGCGAAAAATTCGTATGCAGAGTTGAGCCAATTTTGCCTGTGTCGCCGCCGAGGCCGCTCAGATATACACCCAGATATCCACCGGCGGGTACGATCGTGCCTTCCGGAAACTGCCATTTGCGGGGCTTATCCGCCCTGTCGCTCAGTCCGTAGCCGCTTATGTCCACGGCCTGAGAGGTAGTATTTCTCAGCTCGATCCAGTCGTAACTGGCGTTGCTTATGTTTTGTTCGGAGGTGGAGGCCATTACCTCGTTGATAAATACCCCGCTTGAATTTTGCGCCGCGAACTGACCGGAAATCAGCGCGGCGCTTGAAGACGTATTGGCGTAACCCGGCGTCGGGTCTTTGTATGTGACCCAGCTTCCATCCGACAGGCGCGTCAGCGATTGGTCGGCTTTCAGCAGATCATAACTTACCATGTCGATTATGCTACCCGAGGCATCCGTGAGCATCACGCCTTCCTTTTCGGTGCTCAGGCCGAAGTTTGTATGAAGGCTGTACGATGGGTCGGTGCGGTCATATTTGGAGCAGTATACGATCATGTACTGACCGGGCCCAATGGATATATTCGGGAAGACCCATTTTCTGAGGTTCGTTTCGCTGTCGCTGAGGCCGTAATTGTACAGGCTCACGGTCTGGGACGAGGAATTGTATATTTCTATCCAGTCGAGATACTCGCCGTTTTCGTCCGGCACGTAGCTCATGTTCTTCGCCATCAGCTCGGTAATCATTATCGGGCTCTCGGCCACCGTGCGATTTGCGCGGGTAGCCAGATAGTTTTCGTGAGTGTTGGCTTTGCCGGGCGTAGGCTCAAGGCACACGTCGAATGCGCCGTTTATATAGGCATATGATGTATTGGCCTTGAGGTCGGGTACGTTGAACGACTGCATTGCCCTGCCTTCATCGTTGTAAAGTATGAGCATAAAGCCCGCGGATGAAAGCTTGAACGGGGCATGATATTCAAAGCCGGCAGTGTTTTCTTCTTTATT
>JAFPYA010000296.1 GCA_017412445.1 Clostridia bacterium | reverse complement strand
TTGGCATATTCGCTTCTCCTCTGATTAAGTATTTCGCCTCTGTCGCCTCAGGGCTCATGTAGGAGTAAAAAATGTACATCGCTTTGATTGCTCTTATACCCGTGATCGGCGGAGGACTTGCCAAGGCCTTTAAGTTCAAAACCGACAGGGCAAGAAACATATACATCGAAACGTTGACCGTACTCACCAGCGCGCTCGTTCTCATTTCCGTTATAAGCGGAAGAGGTGGCGAAGTGAGCCTGTTTTGCTTGAACGACGTCTTCGTGTGCTCGTTCGGACTCGATGGGCCAGGCAAGCTGTTTGCGTTTCTTATCGCGTTATTGTGGCCGTTTGCATCACTGTACGGCTTTGAATACATGGAGCACGAGGAAAGGCGCGGCAACTTCTTTGTATTTTACACAATGGCATACGGCGTGGCACTTATGCTGAGCGCCGCAAGGAACCTGTTCACGCTGTATATATTCTATGAGCTGCTCACAGTCATAACCCTGCCCTTGGTTGAGCACGGGCAAAACAAGGAGGCCTACAGAGCCGGCAGGGCATACCTGCTTTACCTTATAGGCGGAGCGGGACTCGGCTTTGCCGCCTTGATCATCGCGCACGGTCTAGCCGACTCTGGCACCGCGTTCAGGCTCGGAGGCATTGTAAGCGGTGACAAAAACGTGACGCTTATTCGCATCGCGTTCATGCTGGGCTTTGTGGGCTTTGGCGTGAAGGCGGCTGTTTTTCCGCTGAGCCGCTGGCTGCCCAAGGCCTCGTGCGCGCCCACACCTGTTACTGCGCTTTTGCACGCCGTCGCGGTGGTAAACGCGGGCGTTTACAGCGTTATGAGGGTATGCTATTACGTATTCCCAAAGGACGCCGTATACGGAAGCTACGCCCAATATACTGTAATGCTGCTATCCGCGGCTACCGTTGCCTACGGTGCGGTGAGGGCGTTCAGGGAAAGCCACCTGAAGCGTCGACTCGCGTGGTCTACGGTCAGCAATCTGGGCTATATGCTTTTTGCGCTGAGCCTCCTTACGGACAAGGGCATAAACGCGGCGCTTTCACACATGCTGTTTCACTCGGCTATGAAGATTGCGTTGTTCTTCTGTGCGGGCGCAATAATGGTCAAGAGCGGCAAAACGGATATACATGAAATGCGCGGTCTTGCGCATCGCATGCCTGCAGCATTTGCCGTATTTGCACTTGCGGGCGCGGCGCTTACGGGCGTACCTCCGCTTTGCGGCTTTACGAGCAAATACCTTATAATAACCGCCGCGCTCGAAAATCCCTCGTGGGCGCAGATAATCGGCGCAGTCAGCCTGATTGTATCTGCGATTCTGACGGCGTTTTACATTTTTACGGTCATCGTCCCGGCCTACTTCGCGCCGGCGAACGACGAGGTTAGCGCGCGCTGCGATATGGGTATTCGCATGAAGATTTCGTCCATCGCCGTGTGCGCGATGATTCTGGCGCTCAGTGTATTTTCAAATAAAATATATGAAATAATTAGTGCCTTGCAGGGAAGCCTATGATTGCTATATTGATATTACTGCCCTTCGCGGGCTGCGCGCTTGTAAAGCTCGTTTCAAAACTCAACCGCGGCTTAAGAGAGCCGCTCGTGATGGCGCTGTGCTTGTGCCAGCTGGTTTTGTCGGGCTGTATGCTTTACAGGGTCGCTACGGGCGAGACGTACATCCTGTATATTTCGCTTTGCGGCATGAATGTGAGCTTTAAGGCCGACGGCTTCAGAAGCTTATACGTGTGCGTGGCGGCACTTATGTGGTTTTGCACCTCGCTCATGTCAAAGCAATACTTCGGGCACTATCACAACCGAACGAGATATTATTTCTTCAATCTCATAACGCTCGGCGGGGTTACAGGTATGTTCCTGTCTGACGACCTGTTTGCGGCGTTCATATTCTTTGAAATAATGTCCATGGCTTCATATCCGTGGGTAGCCCACGAGGAGACGCCGGGTGCTATGCGCGCCGCAGCCACATATCTCGGCATCGCGGTGCTTGGCGGCATGGTGACGCTCATGGGCATGATGCTCGTGTACCATAAGTGCGGCAGCCTCACATTTGACGCATTAAGAAGCATTGAACCGGACGGCACCGTTTATACGGCGGGCGCTCTGATACTGTTTGGCTTTCTTGCGAAGGCAGGCGCTTTCCCGCTGCATATATGGCTGCCCAAGGCTCACCCTGTGGCGCCCGCTCCCGCGAGCGCGCTGCTGAGTGGCCTTTTGACCAAAGCAGGCATATTCGGCGTGCTCGTAGTGTCGTTTGGCATATTCCGCTCAAGCTACACGTACGGCTGCATATTGCTCGCAATCGCGCTTATAACCATGCTGCTGGGCGCGGTACTGGGCGTGTTTTCAACTAACCTCAAGCGCACGCTCGCTTGCTCCTCGATGTCGCAGATAGGGTATATACTTACAGGCATATCCGCATCTGTGCTGCTCGGCGAGGAGGGCTCGCTTGCGTTAAGCGGCGCGTTTACTCACATGGTGAACCACTCTGCGCTGAAGCTTTTGCTGTTCATGACCGCAGGCGCAATATACATGAACGCGCACAGTCTCGATTTAAATAAGCTCAGAGGCTACGGGCGCAAAAAACCGCTGTTGCATGCGTGCTATCTTCTTGGCGCG
>JAFPYA010000295.1 GCA_017412445.1 Clostridia bacterium | reverse complement strand
TTACGCCCGCGGCGGCGCGGCCTATTGTCGAAATTTCGTCCATTCGGAAATGGATGCTCATGCCGTTTTGGGTGAGTATCAAAAGATTCTGTTCATCGCCAAGCTTCAGAACCTTTTTGAGCTTGTCCTTGTCCTTAATGTTTATAGCGGCAAATTTTGAGCGGTTTATGTCGTATTCCTTAAACTCCGTGCGCTTTACTATGCCGCCCTCGGTCACAAACAGGAGCAGACCATCGTATTTCCCTTCGGCGGGGATAAGCGCGCTGACCAGCTTTTCGTTCTTTTCGAGACCCAACAGAAGCGCTCCGGGAGCCGTGCCCCTCTCCTTTACGCGGCATTCGGGGATTTTTTCAGCCGGAATGGGATAGCAATTGCCCTTGTCGGTAAAGAAGAGGAATTTTGCGTCCGTATCGCAGCGGAACAGGTATTCGCCCACGTCCACGCTTTCGCCCGAGGCCAGCGCCTTGTCGAAGAGCCTTGGCGAGACGCGCTTTATGAAGCCAGTGCGGCTGATGAACACCAGCGTCTCCTCGGATACCTTTGGCAGCGGCTCTATCTCCACCTTGTCAAACTCGCCGACCAGAAGCGTGCGCCTCGGAGTGGCGTATTTGTCCTTCACATCCAGCAACTCCTGCTTGATCACCTCAAGCAGCTTCTTTTCACTCTTGAGTATGGCTTCGAGCCGCTTTATGAGCTTTTGAATGTCGGCGTATTCCTGCCTGAGGGTAAGTATCTCAAGGTTGGTCAGGCGCTGAAGGCGCATATCCAAAATCGCCTGCGCCTGTATGTCGGTCAGGCCGAAGCGCGCCATCAGGCGTTCCTTAGCTTCCTTCGGGTTTTTGCTCGAGCGAATGAGGGCAATGACCTCGTCCAGATTGTCGACCGCGATTATCAGACCCTCGAGTATGTGGGCGCGGGCTTTGGCCTTGTCCAGCTCGTACTTTGTGCGCCTGAGCACCACGTTCTTTCTATGCTGAAGATAGTACTCGAGTATTGCCTTGAGGCCAAGCTGCATAGGCTTGCCCTGCGCGATGCACACCATATTTATGCCCACGGTGTCCTGAAGCTCGGAATACTTGTACAGACCCGCCAGCACGCGCTCGGGGTTTGCGTCGCGCTTCAATTCTATTACGGCGCGCATGCCCGTGCGGTCACTTTCGTCGCGAATGTCGTATATGTCGCCGAAAAGCTCCTTTTTCTCCTCGCTGAGCTTGAGTATCTTTTCGAGCACGGCGGACTTGTTTTTGCCGTATATCATTTCGGTCATCACGAGCAGCGTCCTGCCCGCAGTGCCCTTTTCTATTGAAACCTTGGCCCTGAGCTGCACCTTGCCGCGACCTGTCTCGTAGGCCTGAACGAGCTCATCCGTGCAGGACAGCACGCCGCCGGTCGGAAAGTCCGGACCGGGTATGTACTTCATAAGCTCCCGCGTGGTTATGCCGGGCTTGTCCATGAGGGCTATCACGCCGTCTATGGTTTCGCCCAGATTGTGGGGTGGTATGTTCGTGGCGAGGCCGACAGCGATGCCGTCAGCGCCGTTTACGAGTATGTTGGGAAAGCTGCCGGGCAGGAGGTCGGGCTCGTTTTGGGTGTCGTCAAAGTTGAGATGGAAGTCCACCGTGTCCTTGTCGATGTCCTTGAGCATCTCCATGGCAAGGGGCGTCATGCGTGCCTCGGTGTACCTCATTGCGGCGGGACTGTCGCCATCGATTGAGCCGAAGTTGCCGTGACCGTCAACAAGCGGCTCGCGCAAGGCAAAATTCTGTGCCATACGCGCAAGCGCGCCGTACACAGAGGAGTCGCCGTGCGGATGATATTTGCCCAGGCAGTCGCCCACGATGCGGGCGCACTTCCTGTGCGGCTTGTCGGGGGTAAGCGCCAGCTCCTGCATGGTATAGAGTATGCGGCGCTGTACGGGCTTCAGGCCGTCCTCAACCCTCGGCAGTGCTCTGTCGAGTATTACGTGTTCGGAGTAAGGCATCATGGAATCGTGCATCACGCTTTCCATGGTCTTTTGCATTATGACCTCGGTATTGAGCCCCTTCATTGGCTCATTTTTTGCCTTTTTAGCCATTTATGCCTTGCCTCCTTCCTGCCTGACGGGCTTGAAGTCATCCCTTTTGTTGAAATCCGCGTAGGCGAATATATAGTCCTTGCGCGGCTCGACCTTGTCGCCCATGAGTATGGTGACCATGCGCTCGGCCTCCATGTCGTCCTCGATGGAGACCTGCGTGAGCTTGCGCCCCTCGGGGTTCATCGTCGTCTCCCAAAGCTGCTCAGGGTTCATTTCGCCAAGCCCCTTGTAGCGCTGCAGCGTATAGCCCTTGCCCACGCTCTGCATGGCCTTGGCAAGCTCTTTGTCATCGTAGCAGTAGGTGGATTTCTCCCCCTTTTGGATTTTGTAAAGTGGAGGCATGCCCATGTATACATGGCCCTCCGTGATGAGCGGCTTCATGTAGCGGTAGAAGAACGTGAGCAGTATAGCGCGTATGTGCGCGCCGTCCTGATCGGCATCGGAGAGTATTATCACTTTGTCGTACTTAAGGCGGCTGATATCGAAGTCCTCCCCTATGCCGGTGCCGAGCGCCGTTATCATGGAGCGAATCTCCTCGTTTGCGAGCACCTGATCGAGGCGCTTCTTCTCGCTGTTGAGGGGTTTGCCGCGCAGGGGCAGTATGGCCTGAAAGCGCCTGTCTCTGCCCTGTTTTGCGCTGCCGCCGGCCGAGTCGCCCTCGACTATGAACAGCTCGTTGAGCTTTGCGTCCCTGCCCGTGCAGGCGGACAGCTTACCCACCAGCGGCGCCGCCTCGAGTTCGTTTTTCTGGCGCGCGACATCGCGGGCCTTGCGCGTGGCCTCTCTGACCTTTGCGGCCTTTACGGCCTTGTCCAGTATCAGCTTGGCGTCGGATTGGTTTTTAAGGTCCTCAAGGTGCACGCTCAGCCTGTCGCCCACCCATTTTTCGACTATTGGCCTCACCTCGGTGTTGCCAAGCCTGCCCTTGGTCTGGCCTTCAAACTGCGGATTCTTTACGTTCACCGCGAGCACCGCCGTGATGCCCTCGCGGAAGTCGTCGCCGCTTAAGTTGTTGTCCTTCTCCTTGAGCACGCCTGTTTTGCGGGCGTAATCGTTGAACGCCTTGGTGAACGCGGCCTTAAAGCCTGCCTCGTGAGTGCCTCCCTCGGGCGTGGGGATGTTGTTTACAAACGAAAATATGCTTTCGGTATAGCTGTCTGTGTACTGTATGCAAAAGCGTATGCGCATGCCGTTTGTGTCGCCCTCGTACTGTATAGGCTCGCTGATCACGGTTTTGTCCTTGTTCAGGTAAGACACGAAGTCGTTAAGGCCGCCCTGATACACGTACTCTACGCGGCGCAGAGCTTCGTCCTTAATGTGTTCGTCGGTGAAGACGAACTTGACACCGCGGTTAAGATAGGCGAGCTCCCTGAGCCTGTGGCGCACAGTATCGGCGTTGAACGTCACGCTGTCAAACACGCGGTCGTCAGGCAGAAAGCACACGCAGGTGCCACGCTTGCGGGTGTTGCCGAGTTTCTCCAGCGGCGCTAACGGCTTGCCGGATTGGATTTTATGGGTTTTGGGATCCTCTACTGATTCAAAGCGCTGTTGATAGTGCGTAAAATCACGGTACACGTCCACTGTGCACCAGCGGCTGAGCGCGTTTACGACGCTTGCGCCCACGCCGTGCAAGCCGCCGGAATAGGCGTAGTTCTTGTCGTCAAATTTTCCGCCCGCGTGCAATTGGGTGTATATGACCTCGACTGCGCTGACGCCGAGCTTCGGGTGTATGTCAACCGGCAGGCCTCTGCCGTTGTCAGTGACCTCACAGCTGCCGTCCTTTTTGAGCGTCACCGTAATTTCATTTGCGTAGCCGTTTGAGGCCTCGTCTATCGCGTTGTCCACTATTTCCCACACTAAATGGTGAAGGCCTCTTGAGCCGGTTGTGCCTATATACATGCCGGGACGCAGACGCACCGCGTCCAGACCCTCAAGTACCATAATATCTTTTGCGGTATATTCGCTGGCCATTGATTCCTCCGAATTTGAAACGAATTAAGCTTAAAAAGCATCTATTTTATTATACCACAAAACTCCGTCAAATGCAATCAAAAGCGCCTCGTTTTAGCCCATTTAACGCCCTTTTGAATGTAATTTTTATTTTGTTTGACAGACGGCTCAAAAGAATGTATAATGCTTAAAAAGCATTCAGACGAGCGGAGGCTATCATGGACATTAAGCGCGTGACTTTGCCCCTTGACGATGAAACGATACTCAGCCTCAAGACCGGAGAAACCGTGCTGCTCAGCGGCCGCGTGTACACCGGCAGGGACGCGGCGCATAAGCGCATGGTGAGCGCCATAGAGAAGGGCGATAGCCTGCCCTTTGACCTCAGGGGCGAATCCATCTATTACGTTGGCCCCGCGCCTGCGCGCGAGGGGCAGGCGGTCGGCGCGGCGGGCCCCACCACCTCCTACCGCATGGACGCCTACGCGCCCGCGCTTTTGGAACGCGGCTTAAAGGGCATGATAGGCAAGGGCGACCGCTCAGAGAGCGTAATCGAAGCGATCAAAAAATACAGATGCGTCTATTTCGCGGCGGTTGGCGGCGCGGCCGCGCTAATATCGAAGCACATTCTCTCCTCGCGCGTGATTGCATACGACGACCTCGGCACCGAAGCCGTGCACGAATTTGAAATAAGCGATTTTCCCGCCATAGTCGCAATCGACTGCCTTGGCAACGACCTCTACAAGGACGGTCCTACAAGGTTCTTTGTGAATAAAGCCTGAATAAATCAAAGCCGCCCCTTTCGGAGCGGCGTATTTTACGAGAGATGTCTGTAAGCCGAGTTCTGTATTGGACGGTCATCTATCTTGGTCTAAAGTTGCCAGTAGACTCTGAGCGATACTTGTGAGCGCGGCGGGCCGCCGAATGCCGCTCAACTGATCTTGCACCAGGTGGGGTTTACAGAACGGACAAGTCGCCAAGCCGTTGGTGAGCTCTTACCTCGCCTTTCCACCCTTACAGCGTGAAGCTGCGGTATATCTCTGTTGCACTCTCCCTGAAGTCGCCTCCGCCGGTATTTCGCCGGCACCCTGCCCTGCGGTGCTCGGACTTTCCTCAGCCACTTAAGGCTGCGACCGTCTGGCATCCTCGCAAAAATCAATCAATCGGGAACGTATAAAAGCCTGCCGCAGTTGTCACAGGTGATCGCGGCGTTGCTCGCTTTGATTTCCCTGAGCGTACCTACCGACAGCGTCATAAAACAGCCTGTGCACTGGTTATTGACGAGCTTTGCGATAGGCGGCGTGCAATGACGCTTTATTTCCCTGTATCGATCAAGGTCGTCCTTGTCGAGCGTCGCGGCCTGCTTTTCGGCTGCATCGCGCAGCTCCTTGAGCTTAAGCTTGTCGCGCGCGAATTCAACGTCGTAAACCTTTTTGACTTCGTCGTATTCCAGCTTCATCTTGGCCGCGCGGCGCTTTATTTCGGTCTGGCTGCGATCTATCGCTTCGGATTCGTTTCTTATTGCGGCCAGCTCCTTTTCGCAGGCATCCATGGCGTTTAAAAGCTTTTCGGCGCCCTTAAGCTTCTCGTTGACCTCTTCGCTGCCCATATCGCTTACGTCGCCGATTTCCGCGCTGATGCCCTCGAGCAGCTTGCCCAGACGCTCGGCCTCCTGCCTGCATTTGCCGATTCTTTCCTCCACGGCGGCGATATCGCTCTCGGTTTTTGCGAATCTCGCCTGCTGATCCTTTAAAAACTCCTGCTGCTTCAAAAGCTTTTTGCGCTTTTCGGAATTTTTCATTTCGTTTGAAAACCTGTCGGCTTCCATATCATATTGCATATAATCCCAAAGTGCAGGTAAATTCATGTGCCTACCTCCGCAATCATTATTCGTTTATTATGCCATGCTCTGCCCGCCTTTACAAGCGCGGGCAAGTGAATTTTCGTTAATATTGTTCGATTGAGAACAGCTTTTGTCCATTCGCCTTGCAGTACTCGCTTGTAAGCTGTCTGCATTTGTCCACCGCGGCGAATATATCCTTTTGAGCAAGCTTGCGCGCCTCGTCAAGGCCATCGAAGGGCTTGCGATTCGGCTCGATGAAGTCCGCCACAAAAATTATGGCGTCGATGAGTCCCATGTGCACCGCGCCGACCGTGTGAGCGCGTATGGCGCTCAGGATTTCCTCGTCCGTGACGCCGTAGTCCCTTTCGGCCAGCGCCCTGCCTGCAGGCGCGTGCAAAAGATGAGGATAATCCGCCTCGTGGGGGTAGAGCTTTATGTTGTATTCGCTTATTATTTTAAGCATGTCGGGCGTGCTCATGCCCTTGGCGCAGTCGTGCAGCAGCCCCGCAATGCGGCATTTTTCTACGTCAGCGCCGTGAACTTTGGCAAGCCTTACCGCGGTTTCGGTTACGCCCATGCTGTGCGCAAACCTGTGCTCGCTTATGGCGGCCTTGAGCTTTAAAAGCATTTCAGCTTCCGAGATCATTTATTTGAGCTCTTCAAGCCTGATTTTGGAGTTCTTCTGCGCCTGACGATAGATTACGAAGCGGCGGCCTATCACCTGCACGGGCTCGGCGTGCGTCTCCCCGCACATGATTTCGCAGGCTTCCCTTGCCGTGTACGGCGCGGTTTCAAGCACCGCGGCCTTTATCAGCTCGCGCGCCTCGAGGGCGTCCGAGCACTGCTTGATTACATTTTCGTCTATGCCGTCCTTGCCTATGTGAAGCACCGGCTCGTAGGTGGAGGCCATGCCTCTCAATATAGCTCTCTGTTTGGTAGTCATATGTCCTTCCTATTCGGTAAATTCAAATTCCATTTCCTGTATTGTGACCGTGTCGCCGTCCTTGGCACCCGCCCGCCTAAGCGCGTCGATTATGCCGCTTTTGCGCAGACTGTTGTGGAAGTAGTTGAGCGAATCCATGTCGCCGAAGTTGACGGAGCGCACGATTTCGTCCACTATGCTACCGCTGACCTCATACCCGTAAGCGCTTTTGGTTATCTCGAAGCTGCGCTCCTCGGGCGCGGGCTCCTCGTATTCCTCCTCGAAGGGCTCGATGTAGGGCATGTTTCTTAGCTCGCGGGTAACGGCTGTAAGCAGCGCCTCTATGCCCTGGGTGGTGGCCGCCGAGACCGGATAGACCTCTATGCCCATAGGCTCAAGCTTAGCCTTTAAGCGGTTAAGGTTATCGTCGTTTTCGCATATGTCCATTTTGTTTGCGGCGACAATCATTTTCTTTTCCTTAAGTTTGCCGTAAGCCTCGAGCTCCGCCATTATGGCGTCAAAATCCTTTACGGGATCTCTGTCCTCGCTGCCCGAAATGTCTACGACGTGCAGAAGCATGCGCGTCCTCTCGATGTGCCTCAAAAAGTCATAGCCGAGGCCTATGCCATGGCTTGCGCCCTCAACTATGCCGGGAATGTCCGCCACCACAAACGAGTAGCCGTTGTACTCGCATATGCCGAGGTTCGGGTAAAGGGTGGTAAAATGGTAGTTGGCGATTTTGGGCTTCGCACTGGTGACCACCGACAAAAGCGTGGATTTGCCCACGTTGGGAAAGCCCACAAGACCCAGATCCGCTATGGATTTAAGCTCCAGCACTACCTCGAGCGCCCTGCCCCTTTCGCCGGGCTTGGCGTAGTTGGGTGCCTGGCGGGTGGCGGTTGCGAAGTGCTGATTGCCATAGCCGCCCTGACCGCCCTTGAGCAGAACCCTGGGCGCATCGGTGGTGAACATGTCCGCGAGTACCCTGTCGGTCTCAGCGTCCTTTATGACCGTGCCCTTGGGTACGATTGTTTCCACCGACTGACCCTTTGTGCCCGTGCGGCGGCCGTTCGTGCCGTCCTTGCCGTTTTCGGCTTCAAAGGAGCGCTTGTATCTGAAATCCATTAGCGTGTGCATACGGTCGGAGGCTATGAAGACCACGTCTCCCCCGCGCCCGCCGTCGCCGCCGTCGGGGCCGCCTGCCTGAACAAATTTTTCACGGTGAAAGGAAACGCAGCCGTTGCCGCCGTCCCCCGCCTTGATTTTGATTTTGACCTTATCTACAAACATTTTTACTCCTGATTCGGAAAGTCGCAAAGCGACCGATTGAGCGGGCAGACCGTGCAGTCAGGCTTTATGGCCTTGCAACAGCGTCTGCCGTGAAATATGAGCAGATGATGCGTGTGGCCGCGTTCTCCCTCAGGCACTATGGCAGTAAGCTGTC
>JAFPYA010000294.1 GCA_017412445.1 Clostridia bacterium | reverse complement strand
GGTGGACGAGGTCTTCCGCGAGCAGGCCAAGGGACTCGACCACAAGCGCCTCATGAGCGTGATAAGCCACCTCGAGTTTTTGAACCGCGAGAAGGATTTCGGCGGCCTGCCGACGGGTCTTGTGTACGGGCTGACCGCCATGGACGGCTGGCTGTACGGCCTCGATCCGGCGCTGACGCTGTGCCGCGACGAATACTATCAGCCCCTGAGGGACATGGTCGAGGCTGGCGAATACGAAAAGCTGCTCAGGGAAATATACCTTGACGGCGAGCATCGCGCCTCTATAGTTATGCTGCCCTCCAAAACCGTAGCCGACGAAAAGCGCGAGAAGGAGAAGCAGCGCCTGCAGGCGCTCAAGGACAGCTGGACGAACGAGCAAGTGCAACGCGTGATAGACGACTTCCGTCTCCTGCGCGAAAGGCAGAACACGCCCGACACCCCCGAGCAGCTGGCGACGCTGCCGCGCCTTGGCATAAGCGACATACCCGCCGCGCGCAAGCCCCTGCCCATGCAGATAAGTGAAGTCGCCGGGCGGCCATTGGTGTACGAGGACGTGGACAGCTCCGGCATAAGCTACGTGAGCCTGAACTTTGACGTTGACGATTTGACCGACGATGAACTGAGCCGCTTAAGCCTGCTCTCAACGCTCTATGGCAACATCGAGACCGAGAATTTCGGTGTTACCGAGCTTGAAAACGAAATGGACGAAAAGCTGGGACGTTTCAGCGTATACACGCAGGTTCATTCCGGCAAAAAGCGCTTTATGCCGCTTTTGACCGTGCGCTTCGCGGTGCTCGACGGTTTTAAGCAGGCCGCGGTAGAGCTCATCAGGGAAATAATGTGCCGCTCAAAATTTGCCGACGAAAAGTATATACTGAACCTCGTCAGGCAGCAGCGCATAGAGGCCGAGCAGACGATAATGATGAGCGGCAGCTCCTTTGCTGCCCGCCATGCCGCAAGCGGCCTTAACGAGCTGGGCGCGGTGCGCGAGGCGATAAACGGCATAAGGTTCCTGCGCCTGATGCAAAACGAGGACAAGCATTTTTCAGCTAAGTCGCTTAAGTGGATGGAGCAGCTTTCCCGAAAGGTTTTGAGCCGCGACAGGCTCACTCTGAACCTTACCGGAAAGCGGGACGACGAATGGCTACAGCAGCTGGCCCAAATATTCCCCTGCACTCCCAAAGGCTGGAAGGCGGAGCACGCGCTTATTGACAGCGCAGCGGACGGCTACCTCATTCCCTCCGAAATAAGCTTTGCCGCCTGCGTCGGCAAGCTCAACGCCAGTGACGGAGGCACGGCCAAGGTCGCAAGCCAGATACTTACCTACGATTACCTGTGGAACACCATCCGCGTAAAGGGTGGCGCCTACGGCACCTCCTTCAAGATAAGCGACAGCGGCACCATGGAGATAACCTCCTACCGCGATCCCTCAGCCGCGGCCTCACTGAAGAGCTTTGCCAGGTGCGGCGAGGAGCTTAAGGCCTTTGCCGCCTCCGGTGAATCGCCCGACAGGTTCATCGTCAGCACCATAGGCAACATAGATCCCCTGCGCACTCCCAGAACCCTGGGCTCCGAGGCGGACTGGATGTATTTTACCGGCACCACTCAAAAGGAGCTGGACGAGGAATGGACGCAGGTTCTTACCTGTGACAAGGAAAAGCTCGCCAAACTTTCCGCGATGATCGACGACGCCTTAAACGGCGCGAACGTATGCGTTATAGGCGGCAAAACCTGCCTCGACAAGTGCGAGGGCGTAATAAAGCATACCGAGTCAATACAATAAAAGCACAGAAAAGCGCAGACCGCCGGAGGATTTCCGGCGGTCTGCTTCATTTCAAGGACAATAAAAGCACCGCCTGCCTGCGATGCTTGAATCTATCTCAAAAATATCCCTTTCTCCGTTTAACACCCCTATGGCGCGCTATCTTCTGCGCGCTTCTCTGTGGAAAAAGTATCCGAGGTTGATTCTGACCTCCCTGCGGCCAATATCGTCGTTTGTATAGCAGCATGTGTCAAAACCAATCAGTTCAAAGCCTTGATGCAGATAGAAGCCGATTGCATTGGTGTTGCAGGACTGCGTCTCCAAGATGACAGCTCGCCTCTTCTGCCTTACGGCAACCTCCTTAGCCTTGTCCATGAGCCTTTTGCCTATGCCTCTTCCGCGTATCGCTTCGTCCACCCAAAGCTCCGTAACCATGAGTCTGTTGGACCACTCCTCCGGGCACACCTCGATGCATGCCATCAGCTTGCCTTCATCGCTAACGATGCCGTAGGCTTCCGCGCCTTCCCAGTGATCCGCATATAACGAATCCGGGAAATCGTATTCCTCAGGCGTATGGACGATTTGCTTCTCTGCCGACTTTCTGACCAAAGAGATTGTGCAGCCTTCGCGGTTTAAGGTGCTGAGCTCAATGTCATAATAGCTGTCGCTTACCGTGCTCAAGGGTATTGCCGCACCTTTCCACTTATCCTTGGGCAAGGCGACTATTTCATATTGCATGTCCTGTCCCCCCTAATGCAAATCACGGCCGAAAACGGAGCTTTGAAGTTTTGCGCCGCTTAGTCATTTTTCTACGGCTTTATGTTCGCCTCTGCCAGTGCTTCGAGCGCGCGCAGGCGAATTATTCGCTCAAGCTCCCAGCATTTATCCACGCTGCAGCGGCACTCAATGCGGCAGGTGGCGGCGCCCCTGTCCATCGAGATGAAGCCGTCGATAACAGGCACCTCGTCAAGAAAGTCGAGCTCGTCGCGCACCTTTACCATCGCCTCGTGCAAAACGCCCAGCGCCTTTTCGTAGTCAGAGCCGTGAGCGACCGTTATGTCCACCACCGCGCAGCGATAGTCGCTGGTCATGTTGACTACGGTGCGGATTTCGCCGTTAGGTATCACGTACACCGCGCCGTTAGTGGCTCTGAGCGTGGTTGTGCGCAGCGCGACGCTTTCTATGCGGCCGGTCTGCCCTGCCACCGTGACCACGTCGCCTACGTTGCAGGTGCCCTCGATCCACAAAAACATGCCGCTCACAATGTCCTTCACCAGCGTCTGGCAGCCGAAGGCTATTGCGACACCGCCGACTCCCGCCACGGTGAGCAGGCTCTTCACGTCCACGCCCAGCGTGCTTAAGCAGGTCAGACTTATGGCCACATACATTGCCACGTTGAACACGCTCATAAGCAGCGTCTGCACAGTGTCGCCCCGACCCGCGGTCGGATGCTTCGACCTGTAGAGCTGAAACGACTTTTTAATCAGCCGCCTGCCGAGCTTTATCACTATTATGCCCAGCAGCAATACGCCCAGCGCCGCGATTAAACGCGTAAACAAGCCGGGCAGCTCCTGCCAGATTTCGTTTATCTTTTTGGAAAAATCGGAAAGCATACTCCCTCCGTTAAAGAAATGTGTGCCCGCGTAAAACGGGCACACACGTCATCATGCCTGTACTAAGACCTGATCTGCATCCAATAGGTGTTGTAGATGTCCATGTCGTCCATGAGGTCATGGAAGAAATAGCAGCGCTCGAGTACCTCGTCGCCGGGGTTCACGGCCACGTTCTCGGCCTCCTCCTCGGGCAGCGTCTCAACGACCTGCTTGATGGGAGAAGCGTAGTGGATGTAGTCGTAGTTGCGCTTGGCGATGTCGGGGCGGCACATGAAGTCTATGAACTGCATCGCGGCCTCGTAGTTTTCGCTGTTGGACAGCACGCACATGGCGTCGATCCAGACGTTGGAGCCTTCCTCGGGCACGCTGTAGGCCAGCACGCCGTCCTCGTCAAGGTCCATGGCGTACATAGCGTCGCCGCTCCACATTACGGCCATAGCGGCCTCGCCGCCGACCATCTTGTCCTTCACCTCATCCACGAGGTAGCCCTGCACGATGTTGTCATCCTTCTGCTTGATGAGCAGGTCTCTGACCTCGGCCAGCTCGGCCTCGTCGGTGCTGTTGATGTCGTAGCCCAGATAAACGAGCATAAGGCCCATCATGTCGCGCATGGAGTCGAGCATGAACACGTCCCTCTGGTAGGTCGAGTCAAACAGGCTGTCCCAGGAGGTGATCTCGTCCTCTACCATCTCGGTGTTGTAGAGTATGCCCATGGTGCCCCACATGTAAGGCACGGAGTATACGTTGCCGGGATCGTAGTCGCTGTTCCACATGGAGTCGAGTATGTTCTCCTTTGCGTTGGGGCACTGCTCGTAATCGATCTCCTGAAGCCTTTCTTCCTTGATCAGACGCTCGAGTATGTAATCGGAGGGGAAGATGATGTCGTATTTTCCGCCGCCGGTAGTAATCTGGGTGTACATTTCCTCCTGGCGGGTGAACATCACGTATTCCACCTCTATGCCGGTTTCCTTCGTGAACTGCTCAAGCACGTCCTCGTCGATGTAGTCGTAGGAGTTGTACACGGTCAGCGTGGTCGCAAAGGCCATGCCGCCGGTCAGGGTTGCGAGCGCCAGCACCAGCGCAAGCATGCAGGATAATTTTTTCATGTCCTTCCTCCTTGATGAAATTAACCTATGTCCTCAAGCGTGGAGCGCTTGTTGACTATGATGAGCAGCGCGAGCACCGTCAAAAACATGATGGTAGACAGCGCGTATATGTCCGGCTTTACGCCGCGCTTCGCCGCGGAATACACCAATATAGACAGGTTTTGCGTTTTTTCCGTGGTGAAGTAGCTTATAACGAAGTCGTCCAGCGACATGGTGAGCGCGAGCAGGGCGCCCGTGATTATGCCGGGGCTGATCTCGGGAATTATCACCTTCCACAGCGCCTTCATGGGCTTGCAGCCCAAATCCAGCGCGGCCTCGTAGGTGTTTGGATCCATCTGTTTAAGCTTCGGCATCACTGAAAACAGCACGTAGGGCGTATCGAAGGTGATGTGGGCAAGTATCATCGTGAACATGCCCCTCTCTATCTTCACGAAGCCGGCCACGAAGCCGAACATCATCATGAGGCTCACGCCGGTCACGATGTCGGGCATTGTCATGGGCAGGTAGCTCAGGTTTAAAAGCGTGGTCGCATAGCCCTTGCGGCTCGCGTGTATGCCTATCGCGCCCAGCGTGCCCAGTATCACGCTCACTACCGTAGCTATCGCCGCTACGATCAGTGTGACCTTGAGTGCCTCCATTATGGCCGAATTGTTGAACAGCTCGGCGTACCACTTGAAGCTGAAGCCCTCCCACTTGGCGCGGCTCTTGCCCGCGTTAAAGGAAAAGGCGATCATGACCGCGATGGGCGAATAGAGGAACAGCAGTATCAGGGCGATGTACGAGCCCTTTAAGCCCCTGAAAAACTTTTTCACCACTTACCGCCCCCGTTTCCCGTCTTGCTTTTGTCCATGCGGTTCAAAAGGCCTATGGAGATGAGTATGAGCACCGTCATGAACAGGCTCAGCGCGCTGCCGAAATTCCAGTTGTTCGCGCTCATGAACTGGGTTTCGATTACGTCGCCTATGAGCATGAAGTTGCCGCTGCCGAGCAGGCCGGATATCGCAAACGTCGTGACCGACGGCATGAACACCATGGTTATGCCGCTGATAATGCCGGGTATCGAAAGAGGCAGCGTCACCTTGTAAAACACCCTCACCGGGTTTGCGCCCAGATCCTGCGCCGCCTCGATCACACGCTGGTCCATCTTCTTGAGGACCGTGTGTATGGGCAGAATCATGAACGGCAGGTAGTTGTAAACCATGCCGTAGAGCACTGCGCCCTGAGTGCCTATGAGCTCAAGGCGCTTAAAGCCCAGTGCCGTTACGATCGAGTTGATTACGCCGTTTCTTTCGAGCAGGCCCATAGAGGCGTAGGTCCTGAGCAGGAAGTTCATCCACATGGGTAAAAGGATCAGCACATAGAGCGTCTTATGCTTTGCGAAGTCCTTGCTCGCCAGAAAATAGGCGCAGGGGTAGCCAAGCAAAAGGCATATGGCGGTGCACTGCAGCGCAAGGCTCAGGCTGCGCCAGAGCACCTTCATGTAGGTGCCCTCGTTTCCGAATATGTTGCCTATGTTGGCGAGCCCCGTGTAAAGGTCATTCCCGTCCGCGCGGCGCGTGGTAATGGCATAGAGCCCCACGAACACTATCGGAAATATCGTGAACACGACCATCCACACGGCGTAAGGCGCGGAAAAGTAGCTGCGCTTCATTTGCTTTCCTCCGCCGCGGGAGCGGTCTGCTCCTTCATTTTATGCATTATGTGTATATTGCTGGGCACTACGCTCAGGCCGACCCTGCTGCCAACGGGGTACATGCTGGTGGAGTGCACCTTCCAGTTGAAGCCCGCCGCCTCGACGAACATCTCGTAATGCACGCCCTTGAACAGCACGCTCTTCACCTCGCCCGGCAGCATGCCCACGTCCTCGCCCACTATCATAATGTCCTCGGGGCGCACGACCATGTCCACGGGCTCGTTGGGCGCAAAGCCCTCGTCCACGCACTCAAAGCTTCTGCCTGCGGCGAACACCTCGTAGTCCTGCACCATCACCGCATCAAGTATGTTGCTGTCGCCTATGAAGTTGGCCACGAAGGCATTTTTCGGCTCGTCGTATATGCTCTTGCCGTCGCCTATCTGTTGGATTTCGCCGCCGTTCATGACCACTATGGTGTCGCTCATCGTGAGCGCCTCCTCCTGGTCGTGGGTGACGTAGATGAAGGTGATGCCAAGCTGCTGCTGCATGGTCTTGAGCTCGAGCTGCATTTCACGTCTGAGCTTCAAATCCAGCGCGCCCAGAGGCTCGTCCAGCAAAAGCACCTCAGGCTCGTTTACGAGGGCTCTTGCGATTGCGATTCGCTGCTGCTGGCCACCGGAGAGGGAGTCGACGCTCCTTTTGGCGTAGGCGTCCATCTTTACGAGCTTGAGCATGCGGGTAACGCGCCTGTTGATTTCTTCCTTTACCTGCTTGCGGGTGGGGTTGCTTACGCCGCTAAGCAGCTCCTCGGGCTTTTTGAGCTTTAAGCCGAAGGCCACGTTGTCGTAGACGTTCATGTGGGTGAACAGCGCGTATTTCTGAAACACGGTGTTTACCCTGCGCTTGTAGGGCGGCACGCCGCTCAAATCCTTGCCGTCAAAAATCAGCTTGCCCTCGTCCTGCGTTTCAAAGCCGCCGATTATGCGCAGCATCGTGGTCTTGCCGCAGCCGGAGGGGCCAAGGAGCGTTACAAACTCCTTGCGGCGGATATAGAGGTCTATATTTTTGAGCACCTGAGTCGTGCCAAACGATTTGCTTATTCCCTTAAGCTCAATAAGTCTGGTGTCCTCAACCATGGCGTGCCTCCGAAATATTATTATTTAAAAGCTGGGCGGGGTGCTTACCCAAATGAAGCGGCAGGGCGATTTGCCCGGGTTGCTTATCCTGTGGGGTGCGGTGGGCTTAAAGCAGAAGCTTTCGCCTTTTTTAGCCTTTACGCGCCTTTGTCCGAGTTCTATCACTATGGCGCCGCTCAATACATATCCGATCTCCTCGCCCTCGTGCGGGTCCTGAAGCTCGGTGTGGCCGCCCTCGCCCAGAGAGACGAGTATGGGCTCCATCTCGTTTTTCTGCGCGGCGGGGACAAGCCAGCTTATCGTGCCCCGTATGCCCTCGTCGTCTTCCTTAACGTTTATGTCGTCCTCGCCGAAGACTATCTTTTCATCTGTGGGCGCGGCAAAAAAGCGGCTCAGATCGCTGCCCAGCGACACAAGCATGTCCTGCAGGGTGGCGATGGAGGGCGACGTCAAATCCCTTTCCACCAGCGAAATGAAGCCCTTTGACAGTTCGCACCTGTCGGCCAGTTCGCCCTGAGTAAGCCCGCGCTGCAGGCGCAATTGCTTCAGCCTTTCGCCTATCATCACGGTGTATCCCCCCTTTGTGACCCGCTCGGCCCATATTGGCTGAGTTTAAAATACTAAACTTTTTTGTCTACGATATTAAACATCATTAAAGCGCGTTTGTCAATAGGACTGCGGTCTGTTATAGTGTAAAATTTAGTATAATGTTACTTGAAGTTTAGTACTATACAACGCGGCCGCTTCGGCCCTCTTTTGCGGCGCAGATAAAACAAAAACAGCCGCGGCTTTCGTTAAAAAACAACGTTAAGCTGCGGCTGAATACGATTGACCTTCTGCGTTTTAAGGTTAAAGCTTTCGCGCAAGCAGCGCGTCAATCACCTTGCCCGAATCGCCCTCTATGCCCACCGAGCGCTCTGCTATCTCGCCCGGTATTTCGGCGTCGTCAAGGTTAAGGCAGGCATACCTCACATTTTCGTTTCTGTACGTCTCGCCCTGAAAGTTGAATTTGATAATGCCGGGGGTGTTGTAGCCCACGCCGATTTCGAGCAGAAGCAGCCTTTTGCCCGCGCTCTCCGAGATAAACCCTCTGTACGCTTCTGCGGCTTTGTGCCAGCCCTCGTCCTCAACGAACCTGTCGTCGCTTCTCAGGTTCATGGTCAGCGGCCGCCCGCAGACGGGACACACGGGCTTAAGCTCGGGCGCGATCTGCATGGAGATGCTCCGCCCTGCAGGCGCAGTAAGCGCGTTGTCGTCTCCTATCGTCCAGCTCTGAGGTTCAAGCATGTTCTTCACAAGCTGTCTGTTGTCCCAGGTCTTTTTGCTGCAGGGCTTTGAACATTGAAACAGGCCGTAATCGCCCTGCGTGTAGAACAGGCGCTTTTTGTCAAAGCCCGCCCGCTGGAAACAGTGATCCACGTTTGTGGTCAAAACGAAGTACTCCTTGTCGCAAACCAGCTTAAGCAGCCTTTGATACAGGTTGCCCGGCATGTCCATGTAGCGGTTTATCCAAATGTACCTGCTCCAGTACGCCCAGAATTCCTCCTTAGTTGGAAAGCCGTAAAAGCCGCCCGTGTACATGTCCGTAAAGCCGTATTTTTCGATGAAATCCGAAAAGTACCTTTTGAAGCGTTCGCCGCTGTAGGTGTAGCCCGCGGCGGTAGAAAGCCCCGCGCCCGCACCTATAAGCACCGCGTCCGCAGAGTTAAGCCAGTTTGCAAGCGTGTTCAGTTTTTCATTCTCAGGCATGCTTAAAGTCTCCGTTTGTGATAGTGTCTTGATGTAACTGTTATTGTAGCGATTTCCTTGCATCTGTCAAGTGCTTTGGGAAAGCCGCTGCCCCACCTCACCCGACCTCGCTGTGCTCGGCCGCCTTCCCATCAAAGGGAAGGCTTTC
>JAFPYA010000293.1 GCA_017412445.1 Clostridia bacterium | reverse complement strand
TGCTTTGGGACGAAAGCGTCAATATGCTTCGTGGTGCCACCCAAATTCGGCTTTATTCAAAGCCCTTTGCCCCTTGCGGCGGGGCCGCCGTTTCGGCTCAAAAGCTGTCTTCAAGCCGCGCTTCACCGCGTCCTCTCAGCAACGGACGCTCTCTGTATGTGGGTGAGCGGCTTTACTCCTGCTTTGTCACAGCCATTGCCTATTATAGGATAAGGCGAGCTAAAAAGCAAATTAAGTTTTATTTACTTCTGCAGAAGGTGCACGGCAAAGCCGGCGATCTCATCCTTCAGATACACGGAGGTCATCTTGCCTTCGGCGTTGTAGCCGGGCTCGTCAAACTCGAAGCCCATGTATTCGAGGTGCCACTTGGCGCGCACGATGTTGTTTGTGCCTATGGCGATGTGACCCAGCGTGCCAGGCTTTTTGACCTTGCAGAATTCAAACTCGTCGCCCACGAACGCGGCGGAATTGCCGTCCTTTACGGGCAGACCGGTCAGCTTGCTCATAAGCGCAGCGTTCTTGAGCGCATCCTCGGGCGAAGCATTGTTTATGCCCACGTGAATAAGCTTAAGACCCAGCATCAGCTTTACCGCGCGCTTGGTCTGCTCGGTGATCTTGGCCCAGTCCTTGTTCTTGACCGCGTCGGAGGGCACCATCCAGCTGCCGCCCACGCACTTCACCTTGGGCAAAGCCAGATAGTCGAGCATGTTGCTTTCGTTGAGGCCGCCGGTCGGAGCAAAGCCCATGTTTACGTAGGGGCCGCTCAGCGCCTTTAAGAACTTCACGCCGCCCAGCGATTCGGCGGGGAAAATCTTGACCAGCTTGAGCCCGAATTCGAGCGCGGCCTCAATGTCGCTGGGGCAGGAACAGCCGGGGATAACGGGAATGCCGTTCTCCACGCAGTAGCTAACCACCTTGGGGTTGAAGCCGGGGGAGAGTATGCAGCCCGCACCGCTTTCCACGGCCTGCCTGGCCTGCTCGACGGTCAATACGGTGCCTGCGGCCAGCACACACTCGGGCAGGTTCTCCTTAACGAGCCTTATGGCCTCGGGCGCTGCGGCGGTGCGGAAGGTGATTTCGGCCACGGGCAGCCCGCCCTCGACCAGCGCCCTGCACAGCGGCACGGCATCGTTTGCGTCGTCAACCTTGATTATGGGCACGAGACCCGCCAAAGAAAGCTTTTCCAGAATATCCATCGGTCGTTCGTCTCCTTTATTTGTTGTGGTGATAAATGATTTTAATGCGCGTCCACCTCGGCGCGAATGGTTTCGAGCCAGTTTCTTATGCTGATGTGCTGGGGGCAGGCCTTCTCGCATGCGCCGCACTTGACGCACACGTTCTCCGCCCAATTGCGCTTATACCTGCCGTAGAAGCCCTCAAAGCTGTCGAATACAGAGGCCTCGTCGTAGGCGCGGAATATCTCGGGAATGCGCACGCCCTTGGGGCAGGGCTGGCAATAGGCGCAGCCGGTGCAGCCAACCTTCACGCGCGCCTCGTAGGCCTTGCGCACGTTGACGTACAGCTCACGCTCCTCGGGGCTTAAGCAGTTGGGCTCGGCGGAATCGAAGATTCTGAGGTTTTCCTCCATTTGCTCAAACGTGGACATGCCGGAGAGTATGGTTACAATTTCAGGCCTGTCGTAGAGATACCTGAACGCCCAATCCGCAAAGGAACGCTTGACCGGCATTGCGGCGTAGAGGTCCTTAACGGTGTCGGGCACGTTGCGGGTGAGCGCGCCGCCCCTGAGCGGCTCCATAATCACTATGCCTATGCCCTTGCTTGCGGCATACTCTATGCCCTTCATGGTGGCCTGATTGAATTCGTCCAGTATGTTCATCTGCACCTGGGCTAAGTTCCAGTCGTAGTAATCCACCACTTTTCTGAACGTTTCGGCGTCGTCATGGAAGGAGAAGCCGGCATAGCGAATCTTGCCCTTTTGCTTCATCTTATCCATAAACTCGCCTAAGCCCATGGGGAACACGCTCTCGAAGCGCTCGTTGTTTACAGCGTGCGCCAGATAAAAGTCCACGTGATCCTGCTTTAAGCGCTTAAGCTGCTCGTCAAGAAGCTTTTCCATGTCGGCGGCCTCGTGCACCAGCCAAAGCGGGAGCTTGGTGGTCAGGGTTACCTTGTCGCGGTAGCCGCCCGCCAGCGCTTCGCCCACCAGCACCTCGCTGTCGCCGCCGTGGTAGCCGTAGGCTGTGTCGACGTAGCTCAGGCCGTTGTCTATGGCGTGACGAATGCAGCGTATGGCTTCGGGTCGGTCGATGGGGTGTCCTTCTTTATCGAGCGTGGGCAGGCGCATGCAGCCGAACCCGAGGCGTGAGACCGTGATGTCTGTGCGGGGGAACTTTGCGTATTTCATAATTTTATTCCTCTGTAAATTCGGGCTCTTCTATGAGAGCGGGCGCTTTGTGCAATGTGACCAGGAATTCCGTGCCTTCGCCGTACTTCGAGTTGACCTCGATGTGTCCGTCCATCGTATTCACTATGTGCTTGCATATCGCAAGCCCAAGTCCGGTGCCGCCCATTTCGCGCGAGCGGCCTTTATCGACCCTGTAGAAGCGCTCAAACAGTCGGCTCAGGTTTTCTTCCTTGACACCTATGCCGGTGTCGGATACGCTCATGTTTATAAACTTGTCGTCCTGCGTTACGGTAACTGTGACCGAGCCCCCTTCCTTGTTGTATTTAACGGCATTTTCGACGAGGTTCAGCACCAGCTGCTGCAGCCTGTCCTTGTTGCCCATGACATATGCGGGCGTGTCTGCGTTCGCCACCTGAATTGTGACGTTCTTTGCTGCCGCCTGGGGACGCAAAAGCTGATCCGTCACGTAGCGGATGATGCCCATCAGGTTTATGCGGGCGATTTCCACGTTGTCGTTGCCGCTTTCAAGCTTGGTTATGGACAGTATGTCGTTGATAAGGCGGGTCAAACGCTCGGCCTCCACGCTCATTATGTCCAAGAACCTTCGCGCCATTTGGGGATTGTCTATCGCGCCGTTTTGCAGCGTCTCTATGAAGCCCTTTATGGAGGTCAGGGGCGTCTTCATTTCGTGGGAGACGTTTGTGGCAAAGTCGGTGCGGATCTGCTCAAGCTTGCGTATCTCGGTTATGTCCTCTATGACGATCATCGCGCCGGTGCATTTGCCCTCAGAGAACATCGTGGACACGTACAGCCTGAGCGGCCTCACCGCGCCGGTAGGGGTGAGCCCCTCGGTCTCGGTAGCAACTATGCTTCTGTCGCCGCTGTTTATCTGCTCGGTGATGGCCCTCTCCATGTCGTCGTTGTTGAAGACCTCTCTGAGCGTGCTGCCCTCGGCGTTTCTTACGTCGCAGCCAAAGAGCTTGCCTGTATTATATGTAGTAAACTGTATAATGAGATTTGTGTCAACCGTCACAAGGCCGTTGTGCATTTGGTTCAGCATCTGGCCGAGCACGCGGTTGCGCCTTGCCTGCCTGAACACCCTGTCCTGCACGCGGGCGAGCACCGCATTGTATTCGGCGGTCAGCTTGCCGTTGTAGCCCTTGACGCCGGTGATGCGGCTGGAGAAGCGGCCTTCAGTGAAGTCTTCAAGCACGCTCATCAGCTCGGTAACGAGCTTGTCGCTCCTTCCTACATACAGAAGGATAATGACGAACTGTACGATTATCGCGATGACAGATACGAGCGCGAATATGAATATGTCCCTGCCGCCGCTGAACGAAAACAGTCCTGCAGAGAGCTTGGAATAGCCGATTACTGAGCCGTCATCGAGGCGGCGCGCGACGGCTATCCGCTTGCCGGAGATATCGTTGCGCTTGGTTACAAGAAGCTGGTCGTTGTCGATTTGCAGCAGCTTTTCGCGGTAGGCCACGTCGACGTAATCGAAGTTTTTGTACACAAAATCGCCGTCCATCTGCAAATAGGCGACGTAGACATTGTTGAATTCACCGCTGTTTACCAGCGTTTCAAAATAGTTTATCCTGTCATCGGCGAAGGTACCGCTGTGTTCGAGCACCTCCGCCGACAGTGTAACGGTGACCCTGAGTTCTTCTTCTATCAGCTCGTTTTGGGTTCTCGCAGTGAAACCGGCGTAGCTGAATATAATCACCATACAAAACAGAAGATTAAGCAGGGTCGCCATTACAGCGACCCTGAACTTCATATGCGGTTCTCCTGACGGTCGTTAAACTTGTATCCGACACCGCGAATGGTTTCGATGTAGTGCGCATCGTCGCCCAGCTTCTGGCGAATGTGGCGGATGTGAACGTCGACCGTTCTGGTTTCACCGTAGAACTCATAGCCCCAGATTCTGTCGAGCAGGAAATCTCTGGTGAGCACCTTGCCGCGGGACATGACCAGGAGCTTGAGCAGCTCGAACTCCTTGAGCGTGAGAGAAAGCTTTTCGCCGTTTCTGAAGGCCTCGTAGTTGCCTACGTCTATGGTCAGGCCGCCAACGTGCAGTATGCCTTCCTCGTCGTTCTGGGGAGTGGAGCGCCTCAGCAGCGCCTTGACTCTGGCGATAAGCTCGCGCACGGAGAAGGGCTTGGTAATGTAGTCATCCGCGCCCAGTTCCAGACCCAGTATCTTGTCGACCTCGTCGCCCTTGGCGGTCAGCATTATAATAGGTATGTCTGCGGTGGTCAGCTGGCTCTTGAGCCGGCGGCAAACCTCCATGCCGTCAATGCCGGGCAGCATAATGTCAAGCAGCACGAGCGAGGGACGTTCGTGGGAGCACACCACCAGTGCGTCTTCACCGGTGGAGGCGGTCACTACACGGTAACCGGAGGCTTCAAGGTTGAAGGACAACAGGTCAAGGATGTGAGTCTCGTCGTCGACAGCAAGTATGAGTTCATTGTTTGCCATATGCATAACCCCTTTTCTTAATCGTTCTTTCTTATGCTCTGTAGGGCAAGCTCAGCTATATGTATATCAGCACATATATTCCGATATGCTATTATATAACATATTCCTTGTAAAATCAATACCCAAAATGGGAAATTGTAAATTTAGTCACTCAAAATTTATCTCGGATTGTTAATTAAATTATTTGCGAAATAATTTTGAAATATTTTTGTATCAATATATTGACTAATTAGCAATAATGAGTTATAATTACAGCGTTATCTCAAAAATAGACCGTTGGGAGGTTTTTGAATGAAGGTCGTTAGAGTTATAAAGGTTATTGTCCTGGTAGCCGCCATTATCAGTTTGCTGGTGACCTGCGCGGGCAATTTCTTTATCCTTAAGGACGCATGTGACAACAGCATCAGCGCAGAAGAAGTGCATGCGGCGCTTGACGCATACGAGTTTAAGCTTGGCTCCATATTCAGCAAGGCTTCCGCAGAGGGCGATGAAAACGGCAACGAGCCGGCAGGAGAGCCCGAGGCTCAGAATGACGAAACCGAGCAGACCGGCGACACCGCAGGCGACGAATTTGTGTCTCCAGCCTTTGCGGCTCAGGATGCCAAGGACAACGCCTATCAGGCCGGCAAACATCTGGGCATAATCAACGGCCTTATGAAGGCAGGCAACGCGAGGATTAAGCTGAGCTTCCTCAATGACATTTCCTTTAATTTGGGCGAAAAGTTCGGCAAGATCGGCATGAGAGGCGACGAAGAGGGCAAGCCTGTATTTGAAGTAAACCTGTGGCTGTGCATCTCCGTGCTCTGCTTTACCGTTGCGTTCATACTTCATGTTATCAGCAAGAAGCGCAGAAAGACCGTATGGAGCGTGCTGATGATGCTCTTTGGCTACATTCTCTTCCTTGCGTTCTATGGACTTGGTCAGATCCTTGCGAACATCGACATTAACGCGCTGAGCAAGGTCGCCATCGAGGACTTCACCGCCTACCGCATCTACGTGGTAACCGGCTGCACCTTCCTCGGCTTCCTGCTGGGTCTGGGCTACTACCGCTGCGGCAGCAGAGCCACCAAAAAGATCAAGAAGAAGCTGATGAAGAGAGTCGAAAGGTAATATCTGAAAGGCGATTCATCAAAACACAACCGGGCAGCAGAGGCTGTCCGGTTGTTTTTGTTCAGCCTTCAATGGGCTTTACGTTCAATGTTCTTTGATGTGTGTAGGTGACGAAGCCGGGTCTTGCGCCCGAGGGCTTCTTTACAAACCGCCGGGGCACGGCGTCAACCTCGACATAAGACGAGGTGCCCGCCTTTGAATACCTTGCCGCGATGCCTGCCGCGAACAGAAGCGTCTCTGGCGACGGGGCGGAGGACTTGATGATTACGTGGCAGCCCGGCACGTTTTTGGCGTGCAGCCAGATTTCGTCAGGCTCGGCGCCGAAGGTCAGCTTTTCGTTTTGCACGTTGTTGCGTCCCGCCAGTATAACCGTGCCGTCCGGCGCGGTGAAGCGCATGGGCTGAGAAGCGGGCAGTGCCTTTTGCTGCCTGCGGCTGCCGATTTCGCGTATGTAGCCGCTCTTTATAAGCTCCTGCCTGAGCTCGTTCAGGGAGCTTTCGTCGGTGCAGAGCTTCAGGTTTTCTGCCTGCCCTTCGAGGTATTCAAGCTCGGCTCTGCCGTTCTCAAGCTGCTCGGCAGCAAGCTTGCGCGCAACCTGCGCCTTTTTGTAGAGCTTGAAGTACCTCTGCGCGTTGCCCTGCGCGTCCAGCTTTTCGTCGAGCGGCACGCTGAGCATGGCGCCGCCTTCATCGTAATAATTCGGCAGCTCCACATTCTTCATGCCCTTTTTCACAAGATGCGGGTTTGCCATCAGCATTTCGCCCTTTATCCTGTATTCGCTACTGTTTGCCGCGTCGTCGTAGGCCTCCTGCTGAAGCACGAGCTTGCGCTCGAGGCGCTCGGTGTTGGTTTTGAGCAGCCTTGCTATAGAGGCGGACTTCTGGTGTATGCGCTCCGCCTGATCGCGCAGCCTGTAAAAATCGTCGGCGGCTTCGCTGAGAGTGGGGTAGAGCGTGCGCCTCTCTCCGCTTCGGCTCAGGTATTCAAACGCCTCAAGCTCTTGCATTTCGCCCTTATCGCCAGCAATCACGGCGGGCGACGGGCTTTCAAGCATCGCATTTACCGCCGTGCAGATCGCGCCTGCAAAAGCGCCCGCGTCGTCCGCGTGTGCATCCTCATCGCCCGCGGCTCTGTAGGCGGCTTCGCGCGCAAGAGGCAGCGACAGGCCGCTTATGTTTGCCTGTATCAGCTTCGCGAGGCTGCCGCTTTTGCCACTGAGCCTCTCTCTGAGCGCATTTGCGTCGAGCGAGTCAAAGTTTATTTTGCCGTGCGCGGGCGGGGGAGTGTAGGGTACGCCCGGCAGCACGTCACGAAAGCTCGACACGGTCTCGTTTATGTGACGCGCGCACTCTATCACGCGCCCGTCGCCGCCAAGGAGTATAATGTTCGAATGCTTGCCCATCAATTCGCAAAGCAGCGTCTTTTTCGCGCGATCGCCCAATTCGTCGATGTGCTCTATATCGAAGGCCAGCATGCGGTCCGCGTCCACCTGCCTTACGGCCGTGAGCCTGCCGCCGATCAGGTGCTTTCGCATGAGCATGCACAGCGCGGCGGGCTCGAGAGGGCTCGTCTTCTTTACGTTTGTCAGGTGCACGCGCCCGCAGCCCGCGCTCGAAGACAAAAGCAGGTTCAGGTTCTCGCCGGGGCAGCGCAGGGTCAGTATAACCTCGTCCCTCTCGGGCTGCTGCACCTTGTCTATGCGCGCGCCCACGAGGCGTGAGGCCAGCTCCTTTGCAATGTAGTAAATCGTAATTCCGTCCATATGTTTCCGTCCGTGAAAGGTTATGCCGATATTATATATGCCTTCGGCGCGGCTTGCAAGTAAAAATTCCCGCGAAGCGTATGCTTCGCGGGAAACATTGCACCTGAGCTTATCTCTTGCTCAGCACGTCCTTTTCGTAAGCGCGGATCTCGTTGATCCAGTCTTCGCCCACAGGTACGTTCTGGCGCAGACAGTACATATCCCATACCGGCGCGAAGGGCATGCTCTTGGCCTCTTCCTGAGCCGCCAGACGGTAGGTGTAATCGAAATTGTATTCTGCCTCGCGCAGCGTCTTGTGGGGAGTAAGATAGGCGTTGAGCAGCATCTTCTGCGCGTTCCTTACGCCGATGACCCAGGCTGCCACGCGGTTGATGGAGGCGTCGAAGTAGTCCAGAGCGCACTTGATCCTTTCCTCGTAGGAATTGGCCACGATCTCGTTGAATATGCGGGTCGTCTCCTGATCCCAGCTCACCACGTGGTCACTGTCCCAGCGCACGGGACGGCTGATGTGCAAAAGCATCTTGGGCAGATACTGCATTACCGCGCTCAGCTTGTCGCTCACCTGCTCGGTGGGATGGAAGTGGCCGGTGTCGAGGGTGAGCAGCTTGCCTCTGGTGATGGCGTAGCCCATCATGAGCTCGTTGGAGCCTACGGTGTAGCTTTCCACGCCTATGCCGAAGAGCTTGCTTTCGACGGCGTCGAGCACGTATTCGTCGGTGATTTGCTTTGTGCCCTCGAAGATTTCATCGAGGCTCTTTATCATTCGGGCGCGGGGGCTGTCGGTGTCGGCGGGCATGTCCTTATAGCCGTCAGGGCACCAGAAGTTGATAATGCAGGGGTTGCCCTGCTGCTTGGCAAACTCATAGCCTATCTCGCGGCAGCGCTTGCCGTGCTCGACCCAGAACTTGCGGCGGCCTTCGTCGGCGCTGGACAGGGAGAAGCCGTCCTCAACGTACTTATGGCCGAAATAGGTTGGGTTGAAGTCGAGGGGAATGTTGTTTTCCTTGGAGAAAGCCATCCAGTCAGCGAAGTCTTCCACGGTGTAGGCGTCTCTGTCGACCTTCCTGCCCTTGAGCTCGGCGTAGCTGGCGTGCAGGTTCAGGCGCTTTTTGCCCGGAATCATGCTGCAGGCCTTGAGAAAATCCTGCCTGAGCTCGTCGCCGGTGCGGGCGCGTCCGGGATAGTTGCCGGTGGTCTGTATGCCGCCGCTGGTGCCGCCTGCCTGAGTTTCAAGGCCAATCACGTCGTCGCCCTGCCAGCAGTGCATGGACACGGCGAACTCGGCGGCCTTTTGCATGGCCTGCTCGACGTCGATGCCTTTCTCGGCATAAACCTCGCGGGCGTAATCGAAGCCCTGATTTATACGCTTCTCGTTTGCGCTCATAGAATACCTCCAAAATAAATCTTGATACATTTATTGTACAACTTTTGATTTGTCTTGTAAATACCGATATGGAATTTTTTACCTGCCGCGCATTACTTGAGCCACACTATTATAACGCATGCCAGAAGGAACGCCGCGGTGGCTACGGCCATAAGCGCCATATATATGCCCGTATTGTCATCGGGCTTTTTGCCTGCGGCGGCGTAAAAAGCGGCCCTGCGCCTTGCGCGCCGGTTCCTTTCACGGGTGGGAAGCTTAACGGCCTTGCGGTTGAGCTCGCTTAGGACGTAGTTCATTTCCCGCTTGCACCTTGCGCACTCGTGCTCCGTCAGGGGATTTATACGTCCGCACACGCAGCGCCAGAAGTTGTCCTGAGTCTCGGGGTACATCACGGCATCCTCGCCCGCAAGCTGCCTGAGCATGTCCAATTCGCTGCCCTCAAGCGGCACGCTTTCGCCCACGTCCACCAATTCACCGTCTACGGGCGTCCAGACGCTGCCGTCCTCAAAGGTGACGGAGCTGAAATAGATTTCGAGCCTGTCGGCGTATCTCACGGCGGAGGAGGAGAGCGTCAGCCTGAATTCGCCGCCGCCGGGGATAGACATTTTGTCCACGGATATGTATTCGTTTGCGCCCTCGCCAAAGCCGTCGCGCATCCAGCGCGCCGTGCCGCTGTAGCCGGTCACGGTTTTCCTTTCCACGTTGAACAGGTCTATGTATGCGCGCGCTGTGCCGTTATCGTCGTGCAGTATCTCGTAACCGCGCAATTCTATGGGACTTGACAGATCAATTATCACGGGAGGGCCTCCCCGAACAAAGTTGAAATTATTTTAGCATATAAATGTTACAAATGTATGAATAATTGATTTTTTGAGGTCGGTTTTATTGTTTCACCAAACAAATAACCTCATTATACACAAACAAACCCGATAAATAACTTGCAAGCCGGCAAAAAAAGAGTATAATATAAACAGATATTTCTGCATTTATATATTTTAAACCATGGAGAGTGCTCGATGAGCGACTATTTGCGCATAAGGGGCGGCAGGCCTCTGAACGGTCATGTGAGCGTAAGCGGCAGTAAAAACGCTGCGGTAGCCATTATTCCCGCTGCCATTTTGGCGGATTCGCCCTGCACTATAGAGAATTTGCCCGACATAGACGACGTATACTGCTACAGGGACATACTCAGCTTTTTGGGCGCCGACGTAGAGTTTGCCAAGGGCGTGATGCGTATAGATCCCCGCGGCATAAACAAAAACGAGCTGCCGCAGGAGCTCGTGGGCCGGATGAGGGCGAGCTACTACCTCGTGCCCACGCTGATGGGCAGGCTTGGCAGCGCCCACGTGCCCCTGCCCGGCGGCTGCGACATAGGCAACCGTCCCATAGACCAGACCATCAAGGGGCTTACGTCCCTGGGCGCCAGAGTCGATACCGACGGCGGCATTATAAATGCGGTGCGCGGCGACAATTACGGCGGCAACGAGGTGTTTTTGGCGATGCCTTCTGTGGGCGCCACTATAAACACTATGCTGGCTGCGGTGCACGCCCCGGGCAGAACCGTTATTCATAACGCGGCGAAGGAGCCGCACATCGTCGATACCGCAAACTTCCTTTCGTCCATGGGCGCAAGGGTCAAGGGCGCGGGCACGGACATTATCCGCATAGACGGCGGACATCCCCTGCACGGCTCAAATTACGCCGTGATACCCGACCAGATCGAAACCGGCACGCTGATGATAGCCGCCGCCGCCTCGCGCGGTGACGTGACGCTGCACGGCACCATCCCCACTCACATGGAATCGCTCACCGCAAAGCTCCTTGAAATGGGTGTGTATGTGACCGACGAGGACGACATAATCCGCGTGCGCGCGAGCGGCACGCTGAGGCCGATCTCCCTCAAAACGCAGGTCTATCCCGGCTTTCCAACAGATCTTCAGCAGCCTTTGACCGCCATGCTGACCACGGCCTGGGGCACGAGCTATGTGACCGAGACCATTTTCGAGAGCCGCTTCCGCTACGTGGACGAGCTTCGCCGCATGGGCGCGGAAATAAAGGTACTGGAAAGCACCGCCATAGTGTCGGGCGTAGAAAAGCTGCACCCCGCAAACGTCACCGCGACGGATTTGAGGGCGGGCGCGGCGATGATAGTGGCGGCGCTGATGGCCGACGGCGTAAGCAACATCGGCGGAATACAATACATACTTCGCGGCTACGAGCACATAGACGAAAAGCTGCGCTCACTGGGCGGCGAGGTTGAATACGTTTAAGAGACCCCGTTGGGGTCTTTTAGCTTGCTTACAGTCATAAAATTAAAAGGAGTACATATATGCTGCTGCCTCAGATTATACTGGAGGGCGACGCCTACAACAAGGGCCTTATACACGGCAAATGCTGCAAAAATCAGGTGCTGCGCTCGCTCGAAACCTATAAGCACAGGTATTCGACCCAGAGGGGGCTGAGCTGGGACATGGCCAAAAAGCTTGCAGCCCGTTTTCAGAACGTGTTCACAGGCGAATACAAAAAATACATAGATGAAATGAAGGGCATCGCCGACGGCGCGGGGCTTGAGCTAAACGACATTCTGGCCATAAATTTAAGAAGCGAAATACTCTACAGCGGCCTTAAGGACAAAAGGTTTGAAGAGGCAGACGAATGCACGGCCTTCAGCGCCCTTGCGCCCGCGACGAGGGACGGCCACGTGCTTGCAGGCCAAAGCTGGGATTTCACCATAGCACAGCGCGACGCGAGCATCATCGCACGCGTGCCCGCCGAGGGCAGGCAGCCCGATATACTCATGATGATAGAGGGCGGCATGATAGGCGGCAAGGGCGTGTCGAGCGCGGGCATGAGCCTCACCATAAACGCTCTCTCGACCAAAAACGCAGACGTGGGCGTGCCGCTGCACGTCAGAATGCGCCGCGCGCTCGAGGCGGACACGCTGAGCGAAGCCTTTAAGGCCATAACCGAAAAGCCCATACCATTTTCGGCAAACCTCATGCTCACCCACAGGGACGGCCTGAGCTTCTCTATAGAGCTCGACCCCGAGGGCGTGGAGATATTGGAGCCTCAGGACGGCATACTCGTACACACGAACCACTTCAAGGGCCCAAAGTTCAGCGTGACGCATCCCGCGAGCAGTGGCAGCACTTATATAAGAAATCAGCGCCTGAATTACCTTATGCGCAGCAAGCGGGAGCTGACGCTTGACGATTTTGAAATTTACTTCAGGGATCATGCGGGCTGGCCCAGCTCCATCTGCGCCCATCCAGATCCCGGAACGGCACCCGAGGATATGCCGTACGCGGGCGCGACCAATCAGGCCTTTCTGACAGACCTGACCACGGGCGAGGTGCGCTTCGCCTTCGGCAATCCCTGCCAGTCGCCCTTCGTGCCGCTGTCCATTTTACCCGACACGACTGCTGCAAAATGAGCGGTTTATTTGCGGGCTTTGACGGCGGCGGCAGCAAGACCGCCTGCGTGCTTTGCGACGAAAGCGGCTTAATCCTCGGCGAGGGCTCAGGCGGCGCGTCAAACTTCAGATACTGCGGCGAGGACACGGCGAGGCGCTCTATGAGCGACGCGCTTATGAACGCATTTGCAAGTGCTGGGCTTGAAAAGGATAAGCTCTCCTGCGCCTACGTTTCAAATGCCACTATACCCACCTACGGCGGCGAAGAGTACGTGAGCTTTTTTGAAAGCTGCGTAGACGCCGAAAAGCTCATATGCGAGGGTGATTTGTACCCGATATGGTACGGCGAGGCCGGCGACAGCCCCGCCGTGGTTTGCATTGCGGGTACAGGCTCCGTGGCATATCTGTTCAGGGACAAGACCACAGTGCGCGCCGGCGGCTGGGGACAGTTCATTGGCGATGAAGGTTCTGGCTATGACATAGGCATGCAGTCGCTCAGAACCCTCATGCGCATGTACGACGGCAGGCTTGCAAAGGACGAAACGTTCATACGGACGGTTTCGCCCCAGAGCGAGCTGAGGATGCTTGGCCGCTTTTACTCATCCTCCACCCGCAGCGACATAGCCGCGCTTGCGGGCAAGGTGATGCGCCTTGCCGAAGAAGGCAACAGAACCGCGCTGACGCTTACGGGCCGCGCGGCGGATGAACTTGTCGCCCTAGTAAAGGCCGTGACGGACAGAGACGCGCACGAAGACAGGCTGCCTCTCATATTGACCGGCGGCCTCATGTATGAGAATTCGCCGCTTTTGAAGCTGGTGAGCGAAAGGACGAGGGTGCTTTGTTCGCGAATATGCGACATAAGACGCGCGAGCCACAAGCCCGCCGTCATCGCCGCCGCACTTGCACTTAAGGCTTCGGGGCACGAAATTGCCGCCGAAAGGCTGCTTGAAAGGGGCAAAAGCGCATGTTAGCGGGCTTTGACAAGCGGATAATCACGCCTGAAACGCCCGTCCCCATGGCGGGCTTCGATTTGAGAAACGGTTATTCTGAAGGCACACTTGATGATTTAACGGTGCGCGCGCTGGCACTCAAGGCCGACGACGGAAGCGCGCTCCTCATAATAAGCTTTGACCTGCTGGGCGTGCCGCACGAATTTTGCACGGCGTTGAGTGCTTGCATTTATGAAAGGCTCGGCGTACATGCCGTCATCTGCGCGACCCACACCCATGCCGCTCCGGGCGCGGTGTTCGGTAGACGCGAAGGCGACGAGGCCTATATAGAGCTTTTAATGCACGCTGCGCTTGAGGCTGCCCAAGGCGCACTCAGCTCGCTTGCACCGATAAAGGTGTATTTCGGCAGGAGCACGGCAGGGGGCATCGCTTCGTACAGGGACGTTCCGAGGGAAAAGGCGACATACGATATGCCCATACTTCGCCTGAGGCTCGTAGGTGAAGGCTTTTCATGCGAGCTGATCCGCTTTGAGTGCCACTGCACGGTTTTGAATGAAATCAATCATCTGTTGTCAAGGGATCTGGCGGGCATAGGCGAAAATGAAAGCCTGCTGCTTTTGAACGGCCCCTGCGGCGACCTCTCCACGAGATACACGCGCCAGGGCTCGGGCGCTGCCGAGCTTGAGCGCCTGCGCGGCGTGTTCTCTAAAGCCGTAACGGATACCCGCCTTGCTCCGCTTGATGGCTTTGGCGGTCACATAAGCTTTGCAAGCGCCTTATTTACGCTGCCCTGCGGCACGCCGTTTGACGAAGCACAGAGGCAGCGCCTTACCGCATGGCACGAGCAGGTGATTAAAGCTACAGGCGATGCCGCTCAGAAGCGTGAGAGCGAATCGATCCTTGCGGTACTGAGACGCCCGCCTAAAACGCAAACGGTGCGCGAGGTAACGCTCGCAGCCGCAGATTTAGGCGCG
Source organism: Clostridia bacterium (assembly GCA_017412445.1). Lineage (GTDB taxonomy): Bacteria > Bacillota > Clostridia > Christensenellales > Aristaeellaceae > RUG14130. The sequence continues at coordinate 1,147 of JAFPYA010000293.1, read as the reverse complement.
TTCACGCTGGTGCTTGCGCCCTTTGAAATCAACAGCGCAGACGGCAGAGAGCTGGAGGAGGCACTGAGAAGCGCGGCTTCAAAGCCGGTGTACCTCGTCTGCTACGCGATGGGCTACGCGGGCTATCTGCCAAGCGGTCGCCCGATAGACGAGGGCAGCAATTATCAGGACATAGCCTCGGTTTTCAGACACGACGCCCGCGAGCAAGTGCTCAAACAGGCAGAATCGCTTATACTAAAGCTTAAGGAGATACAAAAATGAACACTCAGTATATTTCAAACCTCAAGGCCCTGCTCGACAGGCTTAACGATACGCAGAATGCAAAAATCGACGAGGTGTCGGAGCTTTGCGCCAAAAAGGTGGCCGAAGGGGGATTGATGTACTTTTTCGGCACCGGCCACAGCCACATGATAAGCGAGGAGCCCTTCTACCGCGCGGGCGGGCTCGCCTGCGTATACCCGATATTTGAAACCGACCTCATGCTTCACGAGGGCGCGGCAAAGAGCAGCATCTACGAGCGCATGCCGGGTCTTGGCGGTGCAATAATAGATTCCAGACCAATATGCGAAAAGGACGTGCTGTTCCTTATCTCAAATTCCGGAAGGAACGCCGTTATCATAGACGCGGCGATGCGAGCAAAGGAAAAGGGCGTGATTACCGTCGCCATCACCTCCATAAACCATTCCTCGGCGGTCACGTCCCGCCATCCCTCGGGCAAAAGGCTCTTTGAGGTCTGCGACTATGTGCTTGATAACGGCGGCTGCGTGGGGGATGCCTGCATAAATATAGACGGCCTTGACGAGACAATAGCGCCCACCTCCACAGTGGTCGACGCCACGATAGTAAACCTTATTTCCATCTGCACGGCGCAGCGCCTCGTGCAGATGGGCGTGACTCCGCCCGTGTTTGCAAGCGCCAACACGGACCGCGGCGACGCCGCGAACAAGACTGTGATAGAGGAATACCGCCGCCGCATACCCATACTGTAAAATCCTGCTGAATTTTGTATTGATTTTTTGACTGAACAGTGGTATCATATCACAAGGTTTATTAACACAGAGAGGAACGACAGAATGAGCAAGGATCGCAGGGGCACTCATGCCCGTAACCCGGTAAAGGAAAAAGACACTTCATTACTTTCTTTTTT
>JAFPYA010000292.1 GCA_017412445.1 Clostridia bacterium | reverse complement strand
CGCTACAGGAGCCGCCTCTACAGAGTCGCCGCTTTTGGGACGTGGAGGCTGATAGCCGCCGCTACAGGAGCCGCCGCTTTAGGGACGTGGCGGCTGATAGCCGCCGCTACGGGAGCCGCCGCTTTAGGAACGTGGCGGCTGGTAGCCGCCGCTACGGGAGCCGCCGTTACAGAGCCGCCGCTACGGGAAATGCTGCTGCGGGATATGGAAGGACGCTGCGCTTTTAGACGCGCAGCGTGCCCTCGATGTCCTTCCAGTGCTTTTCAGCGTGAGAGAGTATCTTTTCCGCGTCCGCCATGCTCACGGGCGGGAAGTACATGAACAGTGCGTTTGAGCCGTAGCGCGCAACCAGCGTGTCTATGCGCTTTATCCACTCGTCCACGCCGCCCGAATATACCTGCACCCACAGCGCCTTGCCGGCTTTTCGCGCCTGATCGTATATGTCGAACCACTGCTCGTGGGTGCCGTCGGGGTTGTAGCTGCCCGCCGTCCACTGCAGCGCGTCTATGCCCTTTATCTCCATCAGCGCGGGCAGGTGCTTTATGGCGTCCGGGCCGTCAAGATGGTACAACACGTTGTCCACGTGCCTTGACTGCTCGTCCAGCGCGGGCTGAATGAACGTCCTGAACTGCTTGGGGCTCATCATGGCCGAAAAGTCGCACTGCAGCTTTACTGTCCTGCCGCGCCCCCAAATCTGGAACACCGTGTAGCAGGAGGACTTCACTCCGTCCTCGTCCCTCGCGCACAGGTCGAAAAAGCTGTCGTAATACTTAAAGTACACGTCCTGCACCTGTTTTATGCGCTCCTCGACCTCCTCAGGCTCGTCCATCATGTCGTAGATGGTGTTCTGCGCGCCGCGAAGGGAGGCCAATACGTCTATGTTCTCCATCAGGTCGGGTATCGCCAGATAGAATTCGTCGCCCGTAAGCTTTTTTACATCCTTAAAGAGCTGTATGTGCTCCTTGAACCACTTGTTTTCGGGGTCGAAGGCGAGGGGCTTGTAGCCCTCCCACTCGTCCACGCAGTCGGTGAACCACACCGTGTCGGGCTTGAACTCTATGTCACTGCCGAGGTACGCCGCGACCGAGCCGGGGCCGAAATCCAGGGATACGTTGGGAAAGCTGTCCGCCAGAAACTCATGGGTCTGAACAAAGTATTTGTATCTTTCGTATATGCGCTTTGCGTCGCGGTACTTGTCGAACATGTCCTTGCTGCGCAATTCCGCCTGAACGGCGGGATCGACCGCGCCGGGCTTTTCGGCCACTATGCACATCAGCGGCACGCCCTTGACGTCCTTTTTCCAGTAGCTGTCCCAGCGGCGTTTGGTCTCGTCCCAGTTGGATTTGGATAACATCGGTTTTCCTCCTTACAGCGCGTGTATGACCGCGTCGACCTTGTGTCCCTCGCTGTCGGTGAGCGTTTGAGCTTTATCGTTCCAGAAATATGTTTTGATGCAGTATTCGCCTTTTTCGTAGCCGTAGCCGTCGCCCGAGTCGGAATAATAGTCGAGCCTGCCGTCCGCGCCTGCAAACACGTGCAGGCGGGGAGATGAGGCAAACGCTTCGCGCGCACTCAGGGCGTTTTCCGCTGCGGGGATTATCGCGCCCGCCCTTATGAATACGGGCATGTCGTCAAGCGGGGCGTCGGCGCTTAGAACGCGCCCGCCCTCAAGCGCCTTGCCGCCGAGCCTGTGCCATATGCCGCCGGGCAGGCTCACGCGCCTTTCGCGCGCCTTATAGTCCGTCACGGGGCAGACAAGTATGTCGTCGCCGAGCATGAAGGCGCTGTCGTCGTTTTTATCGGCAAAATCGGGATAATCGAACCAGACCGGCTTCATCATAAGGCCGCCCTCGAGCGCAACCCTGCCCGCGAGGGAATATATGTAGGGCAGGAGCCTGTAGCGCAAGCGGTTGTATTTGAGCGCCGCAGGGTAGTATTCGTCTTTCAACGCCGTGAGCTCCCTGCGCACGTCGGTGCCGTGTGCCCGGAATATGGGCAAAAACGCGGCGTACTGATACCAGCGGGTGTAAAGCTCGTTGAATTCCGGGTCGTCCCAGCCGTTTTCAAATTCGCCGTCCCAGTACCAGCTTTCGCCCTTTTTGACGAAGAAGCCGCCTATGTCCTGCGTCCAGTAGGGGAAGCCGGAGGCGCAGATGTTGAGGCCTATGGCAATCTGGGTCTTGAGCGTTTTCCACGCGGCGGTGATGTCGCCCGACCACAGTATCGTGCCGAAGCGCTGCTGACCCGTCCAGCCGGAGCGCGTCAGGTTGATTACGCGCTTAGATTCATCTGTCGCCCTCTGACCCTCGTATATGCCCTCGGCGTGATAAAACGCAAACGTGTTCGCCCTGTCCGCGCCAACGGCGTCGGAGGCGATTCCAAGCGTTTCAAAATAAACGTCCTCGCGGCTCGGCCTCTCCTTGCGGCTCCACTCCTGCGTCCAGGGCTCGGAGGAGTCGCACCACCAGCCGTCGAGGCCGTATTGGAAAATACCGTCGTATGCCTGCCGCCAGTACATGCGCCGCGCCTCGGGAAGAAGCGCGTTGTATATGCCGCCGCCCGGCAGCAGCAGCCCCGCCGCCTTGAATTCGGCGTTGTCGGGCGTGCGCGGGTTGGGATTCGGCCAGATTGAGATAAGTACGTGCGCGTCAAGCGCGTGCAGCTCGTCCGTCATGCGCCTGGGGTCTGAAAAGCGCGTCTGATGGAAGCTCTTCTGCCCCCACATGCCGTCCGGCCAGGTCATCCAGTCGAGCACGGCACAGTCTATGCCGATTCCCTTTTCGCGGTAGCTTTTGACCAGAGACACGATCTCGTCCTGCGTTTCGTACCTCTCCTGAGACTGTATATAGCCAAATGCCCAGCGGGGCAAAAGCGCGGGTCTGCCGCTCAAATAATGCAGCCCCTTTACGGCCTCCTCGCCATAGCCGAGTATTATGTACATGTCGAGCTCGCTTACGCCGGTGAGCCTTAGCGAGCATTCTTCGCCGGTGTCGTCAAATGTAAGAAGGCAGCCGCAGTCGATAAGCAGCCCCCAGCCGGCGCTGCTCAAAAGAAACGGCACTGAAATGGAGCGGTTGCTCTGGTTTAAGTACAGCTTTCTGCCCCTCAGATTTGAAGGGCCGCTGTCCGGCTGGCCGAGGCCTGTTATGACCTCGCCGCTTGCAAATTTCATGGGCAGATACGCGCGGTAGAGCTTTTTATATTTTTCCCTCGGCGCGGCCTTTACCATAAGCTTTTTGCCGTCGGCGGTGTCCACCTCGACGGTCTCGGCTTCGGCCAGGGGGTCGATTTTGAATGCGTCGTACTCCTCGAGCGTCCTTAAGCCGCCCTCCGTAAACAGGGGTCTGCCGCTTAAGTCAAAGGTTTCGAGTGCGCCGTCCGCAAGCGATATGCGGGCTGTGAGCGCGCCAGTCTCCACGTAGGCATAGCCTTCATCCTTATAAGCGCGCGCGGCGCTCACGCTTTCGCGGTTCACTATGAAGGGCGAGTTTTCGTCCTGAAAAGCGTCCCTTCGCGTCATGCGGAGCCTGAGTATGCCCCTGTTCATTGCGCTTAAGCGCGTAAGGCCGTATTCGCTTCTGATTTCGACGCCCGAGGGCGTAAAGCTTACATCCTGGGCGCATCTCGCAGGTCTGTGGGGCGCGATAAGCATACAGCGTCCTCCCTTATTTGGCCAAAAGCAGTACGCCCATGTAGGGCTTGGGCGCAAGCTCTACCCTGAACTTGCCCTTGAAGGTGCCTACGTAGGTCTTTGTGCATTCCCAGGTGTCCAGCGCGTAGGCCTCGTACTCGGTATCGTCGTCTATATAGTACTCTCTGAAGCTCGGGCGACGGTTGCCGAAGTAATAGAGGAAATACTTGCCCCTGTACCTGTCGTTGAGCGGCTCGGCCTTGATTTCGTCGTTCCTGTGCTTCTCGCTCGCCACTATCTGTCCGCCGGGGCTGAGCGCCACAATGTCCCTCAAAAAGCCGAAGCGCTTGTGGCTTTCGCCGTGAAGCTCGCCGCCGTGGGACCACCACAGCACGTCGTCGTGCCCCAAAAGCGTCTCGCCGTGGCCGGGATGGCCGCCGCGCAGCGCGATCTCCCAAAAGCGCCTGAGCAGCTCCTCGCCCGTCAGGTTGCCCCAGCCGAACTGTATGTCGCCCTCGTAGCAGATTTCGTCGAGCACCACGGGCTTCATGTACCTCTGGCGCCATATGTCCGTGTTCTCGATGGCGGAGTGCTGTATGGAGCAGTGGGTGCACCACGGGCGGTTGAAGTCGTAGACGTTAAAGCAGTTGTGCACGGAGCGCATGTGCCTGTAGGGGTCGCGCTTTACCAGTACCTCAGCTATTCTCAGCCACTGCTCGTCAGACTTGTTCATAAGGTCGTACTCGTTTGCAAGCGACCACCACACGTTGTGGAAGGCGGCGAACCTCGCCGTCACGTAGCGCATGTAGAACAGATCCTCTTCTTCGCTCAGCACGCTGAAGCCCCAGCGGTCGTAGGGGTGGAAGAGGATGATGTCTGCCTCTATGCCCATGTCCCCAAGGCGCTTTATGCAGTTTTCTATGTGCCTGAAGTGGGCGGTGTTGAAGCGCGAGAAATCCCAATGGTTGCCCTCGGCCGCGCCCTTGTAGTTGTTGAAGTTTTCTTTTGTCAGCACCGAGGAGTCCATGGGCGTGCCTTCAAAGGGGTAGCTTCTGGGCTCGTGCAGGTTGTACACGTAGTGCTTGGGGAACACGCAGAAGCGTATTTTGTTGAACGCGCTGTTTTTGAGCGTCTCAAACGTCTTTTCTATCAGCTCGTCGCTCTGCAACTCCCACACGTAGCAGGTGGTGCCAATGCTGAAGTAGGGCGTGCCGTCGTCGTAAGAAAGCCCCCAGTAGCGCGAGGTGCGCACCACGCCGTGGTTGCCTTCTTCGGCTGCGCCCACCGTGAACGTGCCCTTTACGGGCGCGTCCAAAAAGCTCGCCGTGAGCTCATAGCGGTATTCTCCCTCAAAGGAGGGCATGAAGCGGGCTATGTACCTGCCCTCGCCGTCGTAAAAGCCGTCCACCTCGGCGCGCTCGTTTAATGAGCACACATTCAGCAGCACCCACTGCTCAGTAAAGGGATTTCCGTCCTTAGGGCCGTTTAAGCATATTTCCCATACGCCGTATCTGCTTGCGTCCGCCATTGCTGATCCTCCTTAATTGTGCCTGTACACCTGCCAGCCCATGTAGTTGCCAAGCGCCTCCTCAAGCACGTCCGCGCAGAGGCTCTGGCTCAGGGCCACGTGGTGCTCGTAGCCTTCCCTGGCTATGTAGTGCATAAGGTCGTTCAGCCTTTCCACCTCGCACACGGCCACGCCGCCGAAGGTGGGCAGCGGATCGTCGGTGAATTTGCCCTCGCCCAGATAGCAGCGGATGACGCCGTTTACGTCGTCTGTGGACACCTTGAGGAAGGTCATGTCGGAGGGACGTACGCGACCCTTGAGCGCGCCGAAGCTCACGTCCGTGCCCAAAGTGGTAGCCAGTATGTCGAGGTTTGCAATCT
>JAFPYA010000291.1 GCA_017412445.1 Clostridia bacterium | reverse complement strand
CGCCCCAGGCGACGTTGCCGAAACCGGAAACGGAAATGCGCTTGCCGGCGATGCTGTCATTCTGACGGGAGAGCATGTGCTGCACGAAAAACACCGCGCCGAAACCGGTCGCCTCGGGACGGATCAGGGAGCCGCCTGCGGTCAGGGCTTTGCCGGTAAGCACGCCCGTAAACTCGTTGGCGAGGCGCTTGTACTGGCCGAACATGAAGCCGATTTCCCTCGCGCCTACGCCGATGTCGCCGGCGGGCACGTCGGTGTCGGGGCCGATGTGGCGGAACAGCTCGGTCATGAAGCTCTGGCAGAAGCGCATGATTTCGCCGTCGCTCTTGCCCTTGGGATCAAAGTCGCTGCCGCCCTTGCCGCCGCCCATGGGCAGGCCGGTCAGGCTGTTTTTGAATATCTGCTCAAAGCCCAGAAACTTGAGAATTGAAAGGTTTACGCTGGGATGGAGCCTCAGGCCGCCCTTGTAGGGGCCGATGGCGCTGTTGAACTGCACGCGGTAGCCGCGGTTCACCCTTACCTTTCCGCAGTCGTCCACCCAGGGCACGCGGAAGGTGATGATCCTTTCGGGCTCAACTATGCGCTCGGCAATGCCTGCCGCCTGAAGGTCGGGGCGCTTGTCAAACACGTTCTGAAGGGATTCAAGTACTTCTTTTACCGCCTGAAGGAATTCCTTCTGGTCGGGATCGCGCTTCTCAACCTGCGCGTACACGTCCGCTAAATACTGATTATGAAACATATTGGCCCCCACTTATTCAAATTTACTGCAAATTCGCGTATATTTCGCTCGAATTTGAAATATGCGCATATTATATCATTCATATTATTGTTTGTAAATAGCCCGTCTGTAATTTTTTTGTTGTGCATATGGCACGTTTTGTGTAACAAAAAGCTCATAATTGCAAAAGAAAGCTGCTGAAAGGCAGCTTTTTGGATAAAGATGAAGGCGAATGCAGCCGCAAAAGCATGTGAGCGCGTCAATATACCGTCTCGATGTCGCGGCGGTCTACGCCGTAATCGCGGCAGAAGGCGTCAAGATCGGCGTCGGTTTTTATGAGCATGATCTCGGTGAGCCTGCCCGTTGCGATATGCTTCATACAGGCGTTTTTTTCGCCCGTGCAGATGCTTTGGCGGATGACCGGCTTATATTCGCTGTTTGGATAAGTCGCCGCGCGGGAAAGGGCAGGCCTTTTTGAAAACAGTCCCATTTTACACCTCCACAAACCAGCGTCCCACGTGGTTGCCTTCGAGCTCGGGCACGCGCTCGTAGAACAGATAGCGTTCCTTTTCTCCCAGGCGTATTGTGAAGCGATCGCCGTTGCCGCCCGCCTTTGAGGCGTGCATGTGCTTTATGTCCAGCACGCGGCTGATTTCGTACTCACGCCCGTTGCTCCAGATGATGGATTTCGGGTGCACGAAGCCCTCCTTGTCGAACTCGGCGTTCACCCGCACGTAGATTTTATGCGCGTTCATCTTAGCCCCCCATGAAGTCCCTGTAGGGTGTGTACGGCAGGCGGTAGTGGCCGCCCCTGCGGTTGAGCTCGGCCAGCTTGATTATGAGCAGGTTCACGTTCACGCCCAGCTCCTTCGCCGCGCTGTATATGTCGCTTCCCCCCTCGAGCAGCTCGCGCATTTCCTGCGGGTCTATGAGCAGCTCGGAGGCGAACACGTTGGCCTCGTATTCCACTCTCGTGGCCATGTTGAACAGGTCGTATTCGCACATCACGCCCTTGAGCGCAATATCCCTGTGCAAAAGCGCGTGACCCAGCTCGTGGGCGCACACGAGCTGCGATTCGGCCTCGTCCAGCTTGGAGCTCAGAATTATGAACGGCTGCTCCAGCACTATGCAGAACGCGCCCTTCTGATGCACGAAGTCGTCGCGCATCAGCAATTCTATGCCCATATCCCTCGCTATGCGGAACGGATCGCGGCTACGGCAGAGCTTTACCGCGCGTCTGGCCGCCTTTATGGCTTCATCGGTCATTTGCTTCGTCCTCCGCGCCGCTCGCCGCCAGCTTTTTCTTGGCTATCCAGTAGGCGTCCTGTATCGCAAGCATCATGGCGTCGATGTCGTCCTGCCTAAGGCTTCCGCCTGTGTAGAGTGCCTTAATCTGGCGTACTATGCGCTGTGCCTCGCGGCGGCCCTGCTCACAGTCGTCCCCTGAAAGGGGCTCAAGCTCGGCGTCATCGTCCATAAGCTGCGCAACAGGTATCTTCAGCGCCTTCGCCAGCGCCTCCATGGAGCTGCGCTGCTTGGGCTTTTTGCCCTCCAATTCGTAGTATGCTATCGCCCTTACGCTTATACCCGTCGCGTCCGCCAGCGCCTCGCGGCTCAGTCCAATGCGCTTGCGACCCATGAGCACCTTTTCGCCAAACTTCATCTTTCCTCCATCTTGCATATTGACATCATGCAACTTCGGTTGTATAATTTGCACATCAAGCTCAACTTGCAGGTTTATTATAGTGCAAGTCATGCAATTTGTCAAGGGGGTTTTGCATTTTGCCGAATTTTATTTTGCACAGCGACCTGAACTGCTTTTACGCAAACGTCGAGATGAACGATAACCCCGCGCTCAGAGGCAAATGCGTAGCCGTGTGCGGCAGCACCGAGAACCGCCACGGCATAGTGCTGGCCAAGAGCTACGAAGCAAAGCGCATGGGCGTAAAGACCGGTCAGGCCAACTGGCAGGCGCTTCAGGCCTGCCCGGAATTGATAATGGTACCTCCGGATTATGAAAAGTATCTTTATTATTCGCGGCTCGTAAGGTCGATATACGCCCGATACTCTGAGTACATAGAGCCCTTCGGCATGGACGAAAGCTGGATACTGCTGCCGAATCTGAAGGACATCTTGCGCGCCGAAGTCATCGCTCACGAGATACGCCAGAGCGTGAAGGAGGAGACGGGGCTCACGGTGTCGGTCGGCGTTTCGTTTTCAAAAATCTTTGCAAAGCTCGGCAGCGACATGAAAAAGCCCGATGCCGTGACCGTGATAAGCCGCGACAACTATCGTTATCTCGTCTGGCCGCTGCCGGCCTCCGAGCTTTTGTACGTGGGACCACGCACCGCGAAAAAGCTGGCTGACGTGGGCGTGTACACGATAGGTCAGCTGGCGGCGTTCCCCGAGGATGGCATACGCGATAAGCTGGGAGTGAACGGCGTGATGCTGAGGCACTTTGCCCGGGGCGAGGACGGGGCGCGCGTGGCGCCGCAGGGCTACGCCTCGCCCATAAAATCCGTGGGTCACGGCGCGACCTGCGTAAGGGACATAGACAAACGCGAGGAGGTGTGGCGCGTGATATACGAGCTGAGTCAGGACGTGAACCACAGGCTGACGAAGCACAATCTGCTTGCGGACGGTGTGTCGCTGGGCATACGCTATAGCGACCTGTCCGGCATAATGGGTCAGTCTCCCCTCCCTTTCCCCACGCGCTCGGCGCTGGACATCGCCTGCGGCGCCTATGCGCTGTTTTGCGAAAAGCGCGACGAGAGCATGCCCGTAAGGGCGCTTACCGTGAGCGCCATAAAGCTGAGCCCGGACGACCTGCGTTCTCAGGCGGATTTCTTTGGCCGCACCGACAGTCAGCTGAAAAACCGCGCGCTTGACGACGCCGTGGACGCGCTCAGAAACCGTTTTGGCGCAAACAGCATTAAGGCGGCCTCGCTGCTTTCGGGCACGCCTATCGCCACAGACAAGTGCGAAACCGTGCCCATGCCCGCGATTATGTACAGGTAGTGCGGACGCGCGCGGCGCGTAAAGGTATTTTGTCAAAAAAGTGTGTAATATCTCCCGAAGCATTTGACTTTTGGTACGTTTGATTTTATAATTAGCAAAATCGACAGGCTTGTCGTTTTTTGTAAACCATCGCACTTTTTCATGGCCTACGTAAAGGAGAATAGCATGGGCAACTATCGCAATTTCAAGCTGGTTTACTACTTCGTGGCGCAGGGCACCGCCAAAGCAACCGAGAAGCAACTGAACGAGGACATAGCGTTTTTTGAGCGCTACATGAGGCCCGACAAGGTGTATCTTGAGCCCTTCAGGGGCGGCGTACTGGCAAGCGCGGAGCAGACCGAAATGTGCAAGCGCGTGTTCAGGGAGCACGGTGTCGAGGTCGCGGGCGGCTTCACCACCACTCTGCCCACGCCTGAGGGCGATGCGCCCAAGCAGAGGCTGTTCGATACCGTATGCTACAACGACCCCAAAATGCTTGACACCCTCTCCTCCGCCTGTGCTTTCATGGGCAAGCATTTCGACGAATTCATTATCGACGACTTCTTCTTCACGAACTGCACCTGCGACAGGTGCCGCGCCGGCAAGGACGCCTACAACAAGGCTCACGGCATTGATGACGGCTCGTGGCGAGACTACAGGCTCGACCTTATGGAAAAGGTGAGCCGCGACGTGATAATCGCGCCCGCGCGCAGAACCAACCCCAACATAAAAATCACCATAAAATATCCCAACTGGGCCGAAAGCTACCAACAGACGGGCTACAACCCCAAGGCGCAGAGGAAGCTGTTTGACAACATATACACAGGCACCGAGGCGCGCGACACCGTGACCACAGACCAGCACCTGCCCAGGTATCTGAGCTACTCGCTTATGACCTACTTTGAAAACATGTGGCCGGGTCACAACGGCGGCGGCTGGTTCGACCCCTTCGACTTCCATATAACCGAGCAGTATCTGGAGCAGGCCTATCTCACCGCCTTCTCGAAGACCAAAGAAATGATGATGTTCTGCTTTCAGGCGCTGGTCAACCGCATGAACGTGCCCGCGCTGGGCTTTCAACTGGACAGGCTCGACCGCGTGCTGGACTTTGCGGGGCAGCCCGAGGGCATAATGTGCTACCTGCCCGACGACAGTCAGGGCGAGGACAACGTGCAGGATTTTCTTGGCATGTGCGGCCTGCCTGTCGTCTGCACGCCCTACTTCCCCGAGAATGCAAAGTGCATATTGCTGACCCGCGCCTCCGCCTGCGATCCCGATGTGGTGGCGAAGCTCGAAAAATACCTGGCGGCGGGCGGCAAAGCCGCAGTCACGAGCGGCTTTACCGAGGCGACGCTTGAGCGTGGCCTCAAGGCGCTCACCTCCGTCACAATGCCCGGGCGCAAGGCGAATTGCGGCGCGTACCGCATAGAGTGGGACGGCAGACCCAAGACGCTCACCTTCCCCAAGGGCGCTGAGCGCATAAATATACCCGTGTGCGAATTCAGAAACAACGCCACCTGGGCGATAGTCAAGGCCGCCGACACCGAGGAAAGCTTTGGCATACTTCTGCTGGACACCTACGGAGAAGGCAAGATGTACACCCTCACTATACCCGACTCCTTCCCCGACCTGTACAAGCTGCCCCGTGAGGCGCTGACCCGCATACGCAGCGCGCTCTGGGACGAGGTGTATATAGACGCGCCCTCTGGCACGAGCCTGTTCAACTACGATAACGGCACCTTTATCGTATATCAGTACGTGACCAGCGCTTCTCAGCCGGACACGGTGCACGTGCACGTAAAGGGCGAGGTCAGCGCGCTCGAAATGCCCGTAACCGGCAGGGAGCTTGAGCCGCTTTACACAAGGAACGGCGAAACCGTGTTTGAGCTGCGCACCCAGCCCGGCGACTATGTGCTCTACCGCATTAAAAAATAGCTCATTGTGTTAAATGTGGCGTTTTCTGTGGCAAAAGAACTCAAAATAGCGTACAATATACTTAATACGCCACGTAACACGATTTGATTTGACAGGAGGCAATTTATGACCATACAAACTCAGAAAAACGGCGACTCCCTCGCCATAGCCCTGACCGGCCGCCTCGATACCGTAACCTCTCCCGAGCTGGAAAAGGTGATAACAGGCTCGCTGGACGGCATAAAGGCGCTGACCCTCGAGCTCGAGAAGCTCGAGTACATCTCCTCCGCAGGCCTCAGGGTATTGCTGCAGGCGCAGAAGCTGATGAACGGCAAGGGCACAATGAAGGTGCTTCACCCCAGCGAGATCGTGCGCGAAGTGTTCGACGTGACCGGCTTTTCCGACATACTCGATATCGAATGAGCGTAATGAGGTTTGAAAAATGAGGACTGATATAATTACCGTATCCAGCACAGGTAGCCAGATGGAAAAGGCCTTCGCGCAGGCGGAAAAGATGGCGACCTACAAGGAGCTCAGCCGAAAGAGCGCGCTGCATCTGAGGCTCCTGACCGAGGAAATGATGGGCATGATGCGCTCGCTTACCGGCGAGACCGAGGGCAAATTCTGGATCGAGGACGAGGACGACGTATACCGTCTGCACCTCAAGGTCGTCACCCGCATGGACAGCGTAAAGCGCGACCAGCTTCTGGCCGCCTCGACCTCCGGCAGGAACGAGAGCGCCAAGGGGCTTATGGGCAGGCTCAGGGACTTCTTCGACCGCAGCGCGGACGCGGATGTGGCGCCGTTTGTAAACCCCATGCTCATGGCGGGACAGTACGAGCAGGCCTCCGCCCCCTCCATGGACTGGGAATGGTCCATGGTAGACTTTGAAGGCGTCATCTCCGAAAGGATGCAGCACGACGACGAGGAAGCCAAGCAGGTCTGGGACGAATTGGAAAAATCGGTGGTCGCCAAGGTCGCCGACGACGTGAAGGTGTCCATAAAGGGCAGCACCGTCGAGATGACGATAATCAAAAAGATGGCGTAATGCCCTAAGGCGCGGAGCGGTGCTTTGCCGCTCCGCTTTTTGCATATTCGGGAGGACGGACATGAGCTCATTCTATGTATCCCCCACAGGCAATGACGGCTTTTCCGGCAGCGAAAGCGCGCCGTTCCAAAGCCTTGAGCGCGCGCTCAGGAGCGCTGGTGAAAACGATGAAATAATCCTGCGCAACGGCGTGTATCGGGTTTATGACAGCGCGCTTATAGGCCAGGGGCACAGCGGCCTCACACTGCGCGCATTCGAGGGAGAAACGCCTGTGCTTGACGGCAGCGTGCCGCTTGAAGCAAAGGATTTTGTGAGGCTTGACGACGTTAAGGGTGAACGCTTCGCCTCCGCCTGCCGCATACCCGAAGAGAGCCGTGCGAACGTTTGGGTGTACGATCTGAAGGCGCACGGCATTCCCACCGGTACCATATACAAAAACGGCTTTAATTGGCCACTCAGGCCCGTCGCGCCCGAGCTCGTGGCGGACGGCGAAATACAGACGCTCGCAGGCTGGCCGAAGGGCAGAGCCATGACCCGCGCCGAGATACTGATAGGCCGCGAGATCAAGGGGCGCGAAAACAGTCACACGCCTGAGGAGCACGCGCGCTACATCACCGCGATGCACTCCGGAGCAAGACAGGGCGGCGTGCCCCGCGCGTACTTTTTCGACAAAACCGACTCGCCCATGAGCACCGAAGAGATGCTGAAGCTGGACGCGCCCGTGTTTTATACCGCTTCGGATGAGCTTAAGGCAAAGGCTCAAGCGTGGCTGCCCAGGGACGAAAGCGAGCTCAAGGACGGCGCAAAATACGAGACTGATGCCTGGCTCAAGGGCTACTTTGAAAACAACTACGCCGACGACATGAGCCGCATGAGGGCTTATGATCCCCAAAGGCGACTGCTTTACCTTGAGCATCCCACAATGCAGGGCGTGCAGGACTATTGGCTCAAGCTCAACGCCATGAACGTGCTTGGCGAACTGAGCGCGCCCGGCGAATATTACATCGACCGCTTTAACGGAAACGACGTGCTCTACTATTATCCCAATGGCGGCAGCATAGACGGAAAGCGGATCTCGTTCACCGCGCTGACAAAGCCCGCTCTCAGGATTGAAAACGCAAGCGGCGTCACCCTATCCGGCATAAGCTTCACAAACGGCACAGGCAACGCACTCGAGCTTATGGACTGCGAACACTGCGTTATTTCGGACTGCGAAATAAGCAACTTTGCCTTAGACGCGATACGCATAGGCGAAACGAGCGGCACCATCACCGCCGACCCTGCCTACGCGACAAGGCGCGGCGGGCACAACAACACGGTAAAAGCCTGTTACATTCACGACATGGGCGGCGGCGGCGTGTTCCTTGCGGGCGGCGACCCCGAGACGCTCGAAAGGGCAAATCACGCAGTTATGAATTGCGAGTTCTACCGCCTGTCCAACAAGCGCACCTACTCCCCCGCCGTGTACCTTGAGGGCGTGGGCAGCAGCTTCACAGACAACTACGTTCATTCCTCGCCGCACGTATCCGTGCACATAATGGGCAACGACATGCTTGTCAGAGGCAACTTGATCGAAGACGTGTGTCTCAACGCCTCCGATCAGGGCGCGATATACGCGGGGCGCTGCTTTACGTGGCTGGGCAACGTAATTGAGGGCAACGTGGTCAGAAACGTGGGCGGCAGGGACAACCACGGCATATACTGGGACGACGGCATGAGCGGCGGCATAGTGCGCGGCAACGTGTTTGAAAACATCTCCGGCCACTGCCTCTTCATGAACTCCGGCCACGACCACGTGCTTGAAGACAACGTGTTTATCTGTTCAAACAGCGCCGTCAGGCTGTGGGGCTACGAGTCCAAGCGGCCGATTCCAAACGAAAAGACGCACCGCTTCCGCTGGAACGCTCGGTTTGCAAAGCCCGAGGTAAAAGCGCGCTGGGTTGAGCATTACAGGCGCCTGTACCCTCGGCTGGACAGACTTTACTTCCCGGAGGACGACGGTGTTTACCCGGATGACCCCGACTGCGTGTTCGCGCCCGCGCGGCATACCTTTGCCCGAAACGTGATTATCGGCAGCGAGAGTCTCCATAACGGCACCGAGGCGACGCTGAAGTATTACGAAAAGGATTTTGGCAAACCGCTGTTCACCGCCATGACCGCCGGGGAGGCGGGCTTCGATTTAAGCTCATACCGCTTTAACGCCGATTCGCCCGTAAACGACGCTCCGGGCTTTGGCAAGGAGTGGACAGAACGCTTCAACAAAAGTATCACCGCGATTAACCCGAGCAAACAAACCGCTTGCGATTGAGGAGGACAAGATGTACAACGTAAAAGGCAGATGGGCGCTGATTACAGGCGCGGCGCGAGGCATAGGCTACCTTAGCGCCAAATTCATGGCCGGGAAGGGCTGCAACCTTATTCTTCACAGCCGCAGCCTGAGCCACACAGAGAAGGTTTTAAATGAGGTGCGGGCGCTGGGCGTAGAGGCCTGCGCGTTCGCGGCGGATCTGGACAAGCCCGAGCAGGTCAAGGCGATGCTGAACGACATAGACGCGCTGGGCGTTGACGTGGATATAGTTTTGAACAACGCTGGGCTGCAAATCGCCTACAGAACCGATTATTTCTCAACGCCCGTCGAGGATTACGAGATAAGCTTCCGCGTGAACACCATCTCCCCCGCGCTGATTTGCTACCACTTCCTGCCCAAGATGATAAAGAAGGGCACCGGGCGCATACTCAACACCACCAGCGGCATTGCGCTGGACGTATGTCAGGCCGGGTATTCCGCCAGCAAGGCGGCGCTTGACAAAATCACGATAGATTTGGGCAGCAAGGTCGAGGGCACGGATGTAATGATAAACCTGACCGATCCCGGCTGGTGCCGCACGGATTTGGGCGGGCCTCACGCGCCCAACGCGCCCGAGAGCGCCATTCCCGGCATAGTCGCGGGCGTGTTTGCCGACGACAAAAAGTCCGGCCGTTACCTCGGCGCCCAGCACTTCGCGGGCATGAGCATCGAAGAGGCGGTCAGGAAGATAGAAGCCGAATTCGACAGTCCCTATCGCAAATGATTTCTGCTTTGGGAGGCGCGGACGCATGAAAAGCGCGGTAAAACAAATAGCGGTGCTTACGGCAATACTGTTTGTATTTTGCCTTGCCTGCAGGTTTATAGGCGCGGGCAACAGCTACCGCGCCTATCTGCCCATGAACGTCCCGGGAGAGGGCGCGGAGCGCGAGCTTCGTCCCATGGTTGATGACCCGCACGTGCTGGGCTACAGCAACCTCGAGGTGCACCCCGCTTACGTCCGCATGGACATAAAGCCCGGCGAGGCGGGCAAAAGCTTTGTGGATTTTTACGATGAAAACGGCGACGCGCTCGCGGTCGCCAGCTTTCGCGTGGGTCGGCTGGGCACGGTGTACGACGAGGTCACGGGCGGCTTTACCGGAGACTGGGCGGTGCTGATCGCGGTTTCTCTGTTTTACCTGACGATAAGCGCCATAATGCTTCACAGCTTCGTAAAGACAAGGGGCAGCGAGTTTTATTCCTATATAAGCATATATTTTGCGGGCTTCAGCCTGTTTTCACTGGTGACTGGCATAACGATGACCTACGTCACAGTCAGACACTTTGCAGATCCCGTCGGCTTCACCATGCTCAGCGCCTACGAAACGCTGCTTAACTCAAGCCTGAACTTCATGGTCATATTCATGCCGCTCGTGGTGGTATTTGCCCTGGCGCTGGCGTACAGCAATATCGTTTTGCTCAGGCACGAAAGGCGCAGTCTCAGCAATCTTATGGGGCTGACGCTCAGTTTTCTTTTGCTTGCGGGCGAGGCGCTCGGCGTATACCTGTTCACGCGCAATTTAAGCGGCAGTGAAAAAGAGGTGCACACTATAATGTGGCTGCAAAACGTGTACGCCGCAATATACGTGTACTTCCTGTGCATGTTGTGGGGCGCGGCGATAAGCGCGCTCAGAGCCGCCTCTTTTGCGCCCGCAAAGCCTGTCGATTTCATTATAATTCTCGGCTGTCGCTTCAGAAAGGACGGCTCGCTCCCTCCGCTGCTGAAGGGGCGCGTGGACAAGGCGCTGTCCTTCGCCGCGGCGCAGCGTGAAGACGGCATGCCCGGGCCGCGCTTCGTCCCCTCAGGCGGACAGGGCGCGGATGAAAGCATGAGCGAGGCCGAGGCCATGAGCCGCTACCTTGCGGCAAACGGTGTGGCTAAGGAAAGCATATTGCCCGAGGACAAATCCGAGAACACATACCAAAACATGCTCAATTCCAGACAGCTGATACTTGACACGAAGCCCGATGCCCGCGTGGCGTTTTCTACCACGCGCTACCACGTGTTCCGTAGCGGCATTCTGGCAAACCGCGCGGGGCTCAATGCCGAGGGCATGGGCAGCCCCACGCGCTGGTGGTACTGGCCAAACGCCTTCGTGCGCGAGTGGCTGGGGCTGATGCTCTACCGCTGGAAGCAGGAAGCGCTGCTGCTGGTGATGGTAATGGGCTTTTTCCGCCTGCTTGCGCGGCTGCTGGGATAATACAAGGCCAAGGCTTTTGAAAGCGCTATAGAGTGTTGACATTCGCTTTAAAGAATGGTACAATTTTGTAAAATGGCTGAAATGCCTCAGCGTAAAAGGAGTGATTTACTATTAAAAAAGCGAAAGTGATATTGAGCGCGCTGCTGATTGTGGCGATGGCGGTATGCCTCACCGCCTGCGGCGATTCAAAGCTGGTAGGCACATGGGGCATAGACGAGGATTGGTTTTTATCCTTGTTTGGCGCAAGCAAGGAGGAGCTTAAAGCCAAGGGCGTAGAGGACATCTCCTCTCTGATCACCATTACATTCAAAAAAGACGGCACCGGCATGCTGAAGACGAGCGAGCTTTTGGCCGGCACCGCCCAGAGCGATGAGTTTACGTGGGTCGAAAAGGACGGTCAGCTCTCAATGACCCACGATGGCGATACCATAACCTCAAATTACACCATAAAGAACGGCACTCTGACGCTGCAAAACGAGAACGAAACACTGGTATTCAAAAAGAAGTAAGCGCAGTTCATAATAGGTTCTGCTTACAAAAGCTCTGCCGAATCAGGGGTTTGAGGCATCCTGCCGGCCGGGAATCCCGTATTATGCAATCTATAAATGCGAAAGGAGAATAACATGGAACCAATTATCACTCTGGTTGTAATAGTTGTCGCAATAGTGCTGGTGATACTGCTCACCTGCTATCGCAAGGCGCCGCCGAACGAGGCAATAGTCGTTACCGGCGTAGGTCACAGAGAGCCCAAGGTGGTCACCGGCCGCGGCGTAGTCGTGCTGCCGATACTTCAGAGGAGCGACCGCCTCACGATGCGCATGATGAAGCTGGACGTTAAGACCCCCGAGACGGGCGTTAAGACCAGCGAGGGCGTGCCGCTGTGGATGGACAGCGTAGTCACCGTGCAGGTGTACAGCAACACCTCCTCCCTCACCGCAGGCGAAGTGGAGAGCAGCGGGTGTAAAACCAAGGACGAATACATTAAGGCGCGTCAGCAGGCGGCCATATCCAACTTTCTGGGCATGGACGAGGCGCAGATTGACGCGAAGGTCAACGACGTGCTGCAGGGCAACCTGCGCGAAATCGTCAGCGAAATGACCGTGATGGAGCTGCTCACCAAGCGCAAGGAGTTCGCCACGCGGG
>JAFPYA010000290.1 GCA_017412445.1 Clostridia bacterium | reverse complement strand
CGCCCGCGCTTCAAGGCGCTTTTTGCTATGGCACCGTCATTTAAGGTAAAATTATTGTCAAATCATGCCGTAAACTATGGACAGACGAAACACAAACTGGTATAATATCATCTTGTCAGCGGGGAATTCGCTTTCCGGCAAAATTTGCGCCTGTAGCTCAGCAGGATAGAGCAACGGCCTTCTAAGCCGTGGGTCGGGGGTTCGAATCCCTTCGGGCGCGTATGTGGTGGATGTAGCTCAGTTGGTTAGAGTGCCAGGTTGTGGCCCTGGAGGTCGTGGGTTCGACTCCCACCATTCACCCCACTTTTTTTATGCTGGGGTGTAGCCAAGCGGTTAAGGCACGGGGCTTTGACTCCCGGATTCGCTGGTTCGAGCCCAGCCACCCCAGTAACATAATTTATGATTCATTAGCTCAGTAGGTAGAGCACCTGACTTTTAATCAGGGTGTCCGGGGTTCGAATCCCCGATGAGTCAGCAAATGTCCGAAGCTGTTGAGGTTTCGGGCTTTTTTATGCGCGCATTGCGCCGTTTTCGGAATTCCTGCTTAACGAGATGGACTCTGCAGCTATTGATAAAAACGTTTTTAGTGATTAATCAGGGCGCAAGGCTATGGAAAACCAGTGCATGCAACTGGTGGGTAAGATACGGCGTTTTCTTTGTCGGAATAGCCTATACGGGGCCGACCCCGGAAATGCCCGCCTCAGTCACGCGCCGCGGCGTAAGGCCGTCCATATGGGTTGATGTAAACAGCTGCGAGCAGCTGCAAGACGTTGAGCCCGAATCAATGCTTTTACTGTCCTCGGATTAATTCAAAACGCAGTTTGGTCTTAACCAATACCTTCTGAAGACATTCCTGTCGGAAATTGTGCGGCAGTAAATTAACCGCCCGATTAAACCAAAGCCATGGCTAATGACTCAAACGACCCGCGGCGTTTCAGCCCGCATCCGTCGTCCTCCCGGTGCCGCTTTTTTCGCGGCGCCGTTATTTTTTATTCCTTTACGATTATATACTTTATCGGCCTCAGATTTGGTGATATAATGACATCAAATAAACGGAGGTTATTATGTCTCAGGTAAACGCGGTCGAGGCTGTGGGTCTGTGCTATTGTTATGACGGCGCGGAAAAACCGGCGGTAGACAATATAGATATCACAATAGAACAAGGCGAGTTTGTTGGCATACTCGGGCGCAATGGCAGCGGCAAGTCAACTCTTGGCAAGCTCATAAACGGCCTATATCTGCCTACCGGCGGCAGCATTAGCGTATACGGCAAGCCCGTCACAAACGAGGACGAGGCCTATCAGGCACGCAAAAGCTGCGGCATGGTGTTTCAGGATCCCGACAACCAGATGGTTGCGACCATCGTCGAGGAGGACGTGGCCTTCGGCTGCGAAAACCTGGGCGTGCCATCGGCGGAAATCCGCGAGAGGGTAGCACATGCGCTTGAAACGGTCGGCATGAGCGAGTACGCCATGACGGCACCGCACATGCTTTCGGGCGGCCAGAAGCAGCGCGTGGCGATTGCGGGAGTTATCGCCATGAAGCCCAGGCTCATAATCTTTGACGAATCCACCAGCATGCTCGACCCCTCAGGAAGGCAGACGATATTCGAGCTTGCCCGGCAGCTGAACAAAAGCGGCACCACGGTAGTGTGGATAACGCACTTCATGGAGGAGGCCGCGCTGTGCGAAAAGCTCTACGTGATAGACAGCGGGCGCATTGCGCTGATGGGCACGCCCAAGGATGTCTTCACCCAGAGGGAGCAGGTCAGGCAGCTGGGCCTCGACGTGCCCGACATGACGGAGCTTGCGGCAATGCTGATATCAAACGGCATAAGCGTGCGCCCGGATGTATTGACTATAGACGAAATGGAAGTGGAACTGTGCCGATTAGCGTAAAGGACCTGACGTTCAAATACAACCCGGGCACGCCCTTTGAGACCCGGGCGCTGGACGGCATCACGCTGGACATAAACGACGGCGAGTTCATCGGCATAATAGGCCACACGGGCAGTGGGAAAAGCACGTTCATACAGCATTTGAACGCGCT
>JAFPYA010000289.1 GCA_017412445.1 Clostridia bacterium | reverse complement strand
GTACGATTCCGGCAGCATGGCCATAAACGACGTGTCCACCGACAAATACAGCGACCGCGACTGGGACAGCTACCGCAACCACATAATCGGCTTCGTGTTTCAAAACTACAACCTCATCCCCCACCAGTCGGTGCTGGCAAACGTGGAATTGAGCCTGACCATAGCTGGCGTAAGCTTGGGCGAACGCAGGCAGAGGGCGAAAAAGGCGCTTGAGGATGTGGGTCTGGGCGACCAGATGCACAAGCGCCCCAACCAGCTTTCGGGCGGTCAGATGCAGCGCGTGGCCATCGCCCGCGCGCTGGTCAACGACCCCGACATACTTTTGGCCGATGAGCCTACCGGCGCGCTCGACAGCGAAACCGGGCTGCAGGTGATGGAGCTGCTCAAAAAGGTCTCAGCGGATCACCTTGTGATCATGGTGACCCACAACGCCGACCTGGCCAAGACCTACGCCACCCGCATAGTCCGCCTCAAGGACGGCCGCATAACCGACGACAGCGCGCCGTTCGATCCCGAGGCCGAGGCCACGCCGCCCGTACACAAAAACATGGGCAAGGCGCGCATGAGCTTTCTGACCGCGCTGAGCCTGAGCTTCAACAACCTGCGCACAAAGAAGGCGCGCACTATACTCACCGCCTTCGCGGGCTCCATAGGCATAATAGGCATATCGCTGATACTGTCACTCTCAAACGGCGTGAACAATTATATAATCGACCTGCAAAGGACGACCATGGTCAGCTACCCCATAACCCTTGAGGCGCAGTCCATAGATTTGAATCTCATTATGAGCGCAAACGAAAGCATGCGCCCCGGCGACAAACCCCTGCACGACGACGGCAGAGTGCACACCAACAGCGCGGTGCTCAGCATGGCGAGCCAGGCCACGGACACCATAGTCGAAAACAACCTTACCGCCTTCAAGCGCTACCTCGACGATGAAACCAGCCCGATACACAAGCATCTGGGCGAAAACGGCATCGTCTACAGCTACGACACGCGCTTCACTGTCTACGCCTACGATCCCATGGGCGCGCCCGTGAACGTGCAGGACAACACTCAAAGCGGCGAAGGAATATTCGGCATGGCGTACATGCGCGCGCGTTCAAACATGATGAGCCGCCTTTTGCCCGGCCAGAACGGGGAACTCGTAAGTCGCGCGGTGACAGAGAACTACGAGCTTGTGAGCGGTTCATGGCCGTCCGCATATGACGAAATAGTGCTCGTCACTGACGTGAACGACGAGATTTCATACATGCGTTTGAGCCAAATGGGCTTTCTGCCCGCCGAGGAATACAACAGTGTGATGACGCGGCTCTACGAGGGCGAATCGGTTGCGCTCGAGGATTACAGCTTTTCATACGAGGAGCTGATGGCGCAGCGCTTCTACCTGATACCCGCCTGCGACCTGTACGAAGAAAACGAAAACGGCACGTACTCGAGCATCGCCGGCGACCCCATAAAGCTCTACAAGCACATATCCGGCGCGATTGAATTAAAGATTTCAGGCATAATACGTCCGAAGGCCGACGCGGACTATACAAACATAATGACGCCCCTGGCGTATACTCAGGCGCTTACCGAATATCTGATAGAGTACACGGACAGGGCGCCCGTAGTGCTGGCGCAAAGGGCGCAGCCCGAGGTGAACATACTTACGGGTCTGTCGTTTGCCGCACAGAGCGACGAGGACAAGGCGGCAAACGCCCGTGCTTACATAACCAACATGGGCCCTGCCGAGAAGGAAGAGCTGGGCAAGCGACTGGTAGAAAGCTTTTCGAGCCTCTACCCCGTGGACATGGACACGATGATGAATTTCGGCTCGAACGGCTACTCCGCCATGATGGACATGCTTTTGAATTCCGACTCTCCGCAGACCGACAGGCTGCTGGTGATGATATTCGATATGACGCTCTCCGGCGGCTCATTTGAGGACAACCTTACCGCCTTCGGCGTTATAAGCCTCGACAGTCCCACGTCCATCAGCCTCTACGCCGACACGTTTGAGGCGAAGGACGCCATATCCGCCTGCATAGACGCTTACAACGAGACCGTTCCCGAGAGCGACAGGGCGGTTTATACCGACTATGTGGGGCTGCTGATGTCCTCGGTCACAACCATCGTGGACGTGATAAGCTATGTGCTCATCGCCTTCGTGGCCGTATCCCTCGTGGTATCGTCGATAATGATAGGCGTTATAACCTACATCTCCGTGCTTGAGCGCACGAAGGAGATAGGCATACTCAGGGCGCTGGGCGCGTCCAAGCACAACGTGTCTCAGGTGTTCAACGCCGAAACCTTCATCATAGGCGCGCTCGCGGGCGCGATGGGCGTGGGCGTATCGGCGCTGCTGCTTGTGCCCATAAACGCCATAATCCACTCGCTGGCCGACACCGACATGGTGAGCGCTTCGCTGCCCATCGGAGGCGCGCTGACGCTGGTCGCCATAAGCATAGTGCTGACCGTGATAAGCGGCCTCATCCCCTCGAAGAAGGCCGCAAGGCGCGACCCCGTGACCGCGCTGAGAACCGAATAACGCTTTCACCAAAAACAGCTTGCCCGGAGGCAAACGCATTTTTAGCCTCCGGGCAATTTTTGTTAATCGGCCTTGTCTTTGCGCTCAGTCGGAAATAAACGACGAATAGTCCATTACGTTGCAGGTAGCTCCTACGATTTCGGCTATCTTCCAGACGGGAGCCTCGGCGTCGAAGCGCTCGTTGTCTCCTGTGAATATGCTTACCTTGTACATTTTGCCGTCGATACCCGTCATGGCAATGCCGTAGAGCTCGCTCGAGGCGTTGGCGCGCGTGTTTTTGTACGTCAGGACCTCGGTGCCGTTTATGTCACGGATGTTTGTCTCGGCGCTTGGCGTCTCAAGCACCTTTTGCTTGAATTGCTCATATGTTTGCTGCTCGGGCTCGAAGCCCCTGAGCTGCAGCATAAAGTCGTCGTTGCCTAAAAGCAGTATCACGCCCGCGTTCATCTCCGCGGCGGTCAGATTGTACATATAGCACTCTGCCGGTACGGCAAAGCCTATTCCCCCATAGGTGTAGCCGTAATAAGTCCAGCTTTCATCCGTTATTATGCCGCCCTCGTAAATCTCGGGGCTGAGATTCGTGTCGGCAACCGCGCTGAAAGCCATTACAAGCGACAGCATCACAGCGCATGCGGCGCAAATGCTTCTTTTCATTCGACGTCCTCCTTGAGCGTGGTGTATGGTAATATAAAGCGGGCGCGGGACTGCTTATCAAAGTCCCGCGCCCGTCTTGTCAGCGCAGATCGGGCAATATCTGAATATCGCCTCTTTCAACGCGGCAGTTATCGCCTGAGGCGTTGTCCATGCCCGCGCTTTCGCCTGAGGGTGCCTCCACCCTGACCTGCTGTGTGCCGGCTTCGTAGCTGCCCACGTTGTTGCGCGGATTCTTTATCATGTAGACCACGGCTGCCACAATCACCAGTATCAGCAGCAGCACAAGCCCTCTTTTGTTTGAATGCAATGTCATCGCCTCCCCGTGAGGTCAAACTCTCCTGTCTGTATTATAGCACATCGTGATCTGCTTTGCAAGCAAAATTTTGACGCGCCTCACTGCCCGTCGGTTCCCGGCTTTTTGACGTTGGGACAGGTAAGAGCCGATATTTTATTTACGGGTGCCGCCCAGCGCACCGCGTTTTTGATCACGGTCTGCACGTCCTTATTTTTGTAGGTCGGGAAGGTCTCGTGTCCGGGCTGGAAGTAAAATATCCTGCCGCGGCCGCGCCTGTAGCATATGCCGCTTCTGAACACCTCGCCATACTCGTAGCCGCCTATGAACACGGTCTCGTCGGGCTCCGGCACATCAAAGGGCTCGCCGTAGGTCTCCTCGTGCTCAAGATATATATAGCGGCCTATGCCCTGCGCGATTGGGTGCGCTGGATTCACCACCCATACGCGCTCATAGTCGCCGTCCTCGCGCCAGGTGAGGTTGCAGGGCG
>JAFPYA010000288.1 GCA_017412445.1 Clostridia bacterium | reverse complement strand
TATCAGATTCAGACCAAATTCCGAGACGAACCCCGCGCCAGAGGCGGCCTTATCCGCGTGCGCGAGTTCACGATGAAGGATGCTTATTCCTTCCACACGAATAAAGATGATCTCGAACAGTACTATCAGCGCTGCCACAAGGCGTACGAGCGCATTTTCGCCCGCTGCGGCGTGCCCGAGGTAATCTCTGTAAAGAGCGACAGCGGTATGATGGGCGGCAAGGTGGCGCACGAGTTCATGCTCTGCACGCCCGTGGGTGAGGACTCGTTGGTGGTGTGCAGGGAGTGCGACTACCGCGCCAACATGGAAACGGCCGAGTGCATATACGACAAGCTTGAGGGGTGCGAGGAAGCCCTCGAAAAGCAGTTTACGCCCGAGCAGAAGACAATCGAAGACGTGTGCGCCTACCTCAAAAAGGACGTCAAGGGCAGCATGAAGGCGGTCGTCTATCAGAAGGAGACGGACGACAAGTGCGTGGTCGTGTTCGTGCGCGGCGATATCGAGGTCAACGAAACGAAGCTTCGCAACTTCCTCAAGAGCGAGGTTTATCCCGCTCAGGAGCTTGAAAACTTCGGCCTCGTCGCGGGCTTCATAGGCCCCAGAGGCATAAGCGACAAGGTACAGGTCGTATACGACGTGTCTCTCAGTACCGGCGAAAGTTGGGTGTGCGGCGCAAACGAAGAGAACTATCACTTTACCGGCCTGAATCTCGGGCGTGACGTAGGCGAGGTCGAGTTTGTGGACGTGGGCAAAGCCGTCGAGAACGGCATCTGCCCCTGCTGCGGCAAGCACAGCCTGTCGCTCACGCGTGGCATAGAGGTCGGCAACATATTCCAGCTGGGCGACCGCTACACCGCCGCGATGGGCATGAAGTACATCGACAGGGACGGCACGCTCAAAACGCCCATCATGGGCTGCTACGGCATAGGCGTGGGCAGGCTCGCCGCCGCCGTGTGCGAGGCGCATCACGACGACTACGGCCCCATCTGGCCTATCGGCATCGCGCCGTGGCAGGTGCAGCTGTGCGCCCTCAGAAGCGACAACGAAGAAGTTAAGGCCTTTGCAGACAAGCTCTACGAGGATTTGCAGAACAGGGGCATAGAGGTGCTCTACGATGACCGTCAGGTGAGCGCGGGCGTCATGTTCTCTGACGCCGACTTAAGCGGCATTCCGGTGCGCGTGGTCGTAAGCCCCAAGGGCCTGAAAAACGGCACGGTTGAAATCAGTAAGCGCGACAAGAGCTACATGGACAAGCTCGACAAGGACGACGCGCTCGAGGCCACAATAAAGCTTGTGAAGGCTATGCAGGATGAGGCTCGATTACTCGCCGAAAGCCTGTAAGTCAAACAGATTTAAAATAAGCTGACCGGCGGGAGAATGCTTTCCCGCCGGTCGATTTATGCTGTCTGACAGTTTTATTTGCCCGCCAAAGAGCCCTCGACGATCTTTTTGCCGCTGGAGGCGCCGATCCTGCTGGCGCCCGCCTCGATGAGCGCCTTTGCGCTCTCGTAGTCCCTGACGCCGCCGGAGGCCTTAACGCCCATGTCAGCGCCCACGGTCGCACGCATGAGCGCTATATCGTGCACGTTGGCGCCGCCGCCACTGAAGCCCGTGCAGGTCTTGACGTAGTGGGCGCCTGCTTCCTTGGCCAGCTTGCAGGCTGTAACCTTCTCGTCGTCGGTCAGCAGGAAGGTCTCTATAATGACCTTTACGAGCTTTCCTTTCACAGCGTTCACCACGGCCTCGATGTCCTTTTTCACGTAGTCAAGCTCGCCCGCCTTGAGGCGGCCTACGTTTATCACCATGTCGAGCTCGTCCGCGCCCTGCTCCGCCGCAAGCTTTGCCTCGGCGGCCTTTATGGCGCTGTCATTCATGCCGAGAGGGAAGCCTATTACCGTGCATACCTTTACGCCGCTGCCATTAAGGCATTCGCTTACCAAGGGCACGTAGGAAGGGTTTACGCACACGGAGGCGCATTTGAGCTCGACCGACTCGGCGCAGATTTTCTTAATCTGCTCAGGCGTCGCGTCGGGCTTTAAGAGAGTGTTGTCGATGTAGCTTGCAATATTGTTCATGAGTTCCTCCTAATGATGAATGACCAGCGTGTCGTTTACCACATAGCCGATCACATTGTCGAATTGTACGCGGCTGATATAGCCGTCGTTGGCCAGCACCTTGACCACCTGTCCGGGCTGCAGCGTGCGCAGCACGTCAGTCATATATAAGTAAGGATTATCGTAATAGAGCTCAGCCTGCACGGCGGTGCGGTTAATTCCCTCGGGGCTGAGAATGTCTCTTGAAATGTAGGCATAGGAGTTCTTGGCCGGATTGAAGAAATACCAGAAGTAGGTATTGTCCGCCTTTATCTGCACCACGTCGCCCGAGGACAGCGTGCCCAGAGACTTTGAAGAATAGCTGGGGCCGTTTCTGTAAATAGCGCTGTTACCCGTCACCTGCACGTAACCGTAGAGGTTATCAGGGAAGGTAACCTTTGAATTGTATGTTTTGAGCAGCGTGGTATGCACGTAACCTATGCGCCCGTCGTTAAGCAGCACGCGCGTCCAGTCGCCGCTGGTATCAAACACCCACACCACGGTGTTCACGGGCAGCTCCGTCATTACGTCGTATTCCTGACCCGGGCCCCAGCGCAACGCGGCAGCCTGACCGCTCTGGGAAATCACGCTCTTTGTGCCTGTTATGTTGCTGCCGTAGGTGAGGGCGGAATAGCCGCGCGTGGTGATGGACATGTCTGAGGCTTTGAGCCAGCCCACATATCCGCCCTGCACGGTTTTGACCTTGTGCCAGGTGGTGCCTTCAAATTCAACGTACAGTTGAGCGCCGCTGGCCAGTACGGTGGTTACTTTTCTGTATTCGCCGGGCAGCTCGTAGAGGCTTGCGCTTGCCGCGGTGACCTTGCCGTAGATCACGGGGCTGAGGGGCGCTTCGCTGACGGCCATCGTGCCGAACGTAAGCGCGAGTGCAAGCAGCAGGCACAGCACGCATAATGTCCTTTTCATAATACAAGCTCCTTTATAATGAAATTAAAAGCTTTGAATTAAATGGAAAGAGGTCTGCTTACCATGTTTTTTTACTCGCCGAAGGTGACGGTGATTTCACTGTAGGCGCGCCTGCCGCCCTCTACCGGGGGCTGCACGTTGCGGGGCTCGGCTTCGCCTATGGTCACTTCGCCCTCTTTTTCATTCATGTGCAGCGTAATGCTGCCCCTCGCGCCCACGGACGCCGCGCCGGGAGTAATCGTGATAGTGTCATTTTCGCCAAAGCTTATGCTGCCTTCGCCTATCTCGAGCGAGCCATACGGCTCAACCTCGATGTAGCCGCCAGTCTCTGTAACGGTACCGTCGGCGTTTACGATGGTGCCCTCGGTGAGCGTGTCGGTTTTTACAAACCAATTGAACAGCAGGGAAGGATACGCGGTATAAACCCTCTTGAGGCTCTCGGGAGTCATGGCGTACACGCTCTGAGGCCTGTAGACGCTCGTCTCCACCTGATGGAGCCTTATCGTATGGGTGTTCTGGGCGTTTGAGGAGGATTTAAAGAACGAGCTTGTGTTGTCGCCAACACTTATGTCGCCGTAATTCACGCTTGCTTCGTCCTTGAGCACGTAGTAGTAGCCGCCGTCGTTTCTGCCCACATTCATGCTGCCTATAAGCTCGTAGGGGATGAGCGTCGAGGCGCTGTCGGGGAGGCTGATGCGCGCTGTGTTTTCGCTCGTCCACTCGATTTCAAGCTTGTCTCTGTCGCTTTCCAGCACGTATATTGCGCCGTCGATGCTTATGTCCTTGTCGTCGCTTGAAACCGTGATAAGCACCGCGTCCACCTTGTAGGGGCACACGAGGTCGGTTACGCCCTCGGCGGTCTTCACCTCGACGGAGCCGTCGGGGCGGGCATACTGCTGCATCAGCACAAGGGCGTGCTTATTTTCGCCGTCGTCCGCGCTTACCCTTGCATAAACCTCGGGCAGGGAGGCCTCGTTTTCGGAGAGCATGAGCAGGGGCAGCAGATTCATGTACGCTGAAACGAACGATATGGCCAGTATCACCAAAATCGCGGACGCGATGCCGACCAACAGCTTGGTAAATGGCATGCGCATGCGCTTGAACAGCGCCACAATTATCAGCGCAAGCACCAGAAGCGCGGGTATTACGTATGTAAGGGGATACAGCGTGGTCGCCTTGGCGAGGGTTATTTTTGCGTAATTCGCCACGAGATTGAGTATTATCACGAAAACCATGAACCCAAGCAGTACCACGCGCAGCACGGTGCCGATCTTAGTCTTGGGATGAATGGAAAAGAAGGGCAGCGTGTTTTCGTCCCGCTTGAAAAAGTCGAATTTTCTTGGTCCTTTTACGGCCGGCATACGATCAACCTCACATTTTTATACTTAAAACCATTATGATTATACCACACTGAAGCCGATAAGTTAATACTTTGTGCCTAAGAAATAATATTGTTTACAATTTTGATGAAGAAATGAAACAAACACAGGCAAAAAACGTCTAAAAGTTGACAATGACCGAAAACTCGTGTAGAATTAAACCAAAGCGGCCTGAACATTCATTTGCTCATTTGGACTATAATAAGGAGGAAACGACTATGAAAAAGCTTGCTTCCATTGCGCTTGCGCTTTTGCTGCTTTGCGGCCTTACTGCCGTGGCCGAGGTGCCATATTACAGCGTAAACGGCGACGTGCTTGCCTACGATATAGACAACGACGGCGCGCTAGAGCAGATTCAGCTCACC
>JAFPYA010000287.1 GCA_017412445.1 Clostridia bacterium | reverse complement strand
GTCCTTTGAGGGCGGCGCAAGAGCCATAGTCGAGACCGGTCTCGTGTCGCCGTTTTCGCCTCAGATATGCGAGCTTTACGGCACAAACGGCGCAATACTTTGCGAGGCCGGCCGCCTGCGCATAAGGACGAACGAAACCCACGGCTGGCTCGAGCCGGAACTGCCTAAGGCTCTGCCGGAGCCCTTCAGGCAGTTTATCGACAGCGTGCTCTACGGCGCGCCAGTTGCATTCGGCACTTCTGAGGCGCGCGAGCTTACGCTCATGATGCAAAAGGCATACGAGGCCGAGAGGCTTGGCCGCAGGGTCAGCTTCTGAGCAAATATACGCATTTACTTCCTCCGCCGGCACGGGCGGAGGAGATTTTTTGACTTGTGAATTATAAATTAACGCAAACTGTCATTGACCGCTATAGAGAAATCAACACGCGGCGGCATATAATACAGTGTTAAAAACTATCAGCGGGAGTGACTGAACATGACTCATCCGGAACTCAAGGCCGAGACCTTAAGGCGGCGCACGTTCGCCATAATATCTCACCCTGACGCGGGTAAAACGACGCTCACCGAAAAGCTGCTGCTCTACGGCGGAGCGATACGCCAGGCGGGCAGCGTAAAGGCCAGAAAGGCCGCGCGCCACGCCACCAGTGACTGGATGGAGATAGAAAAGCAGCGCGGCATTTCGGTGACCTCTTCTGCGATGCAGTTCGACTTTGACGGCTACCGCATAAACATACTGGATACTCCCGGCCACCAGGACTTCTCCGAGGACACATACAGGACGCTCGTAGCCGCGGACAGCGCGGTCATGCTTATAGACTGCGCCAAGGGCGTTGAGGAGCAGACCATAAAGCTGTTTAAGGTC
Organism: Clostridia bacterium; assembly: GCA_017412445.1. Lineage (GTDB taxonomy): Bacteria > Bacillota > Clostridia > Christensenellales > Aristaeellaceae > RUG14130. The sequence goes on along the minus strand of JAFPYA010000287.1, from coordinate 3,244 downwards.
TGCCGCATGCGCAAAATACCCATATTTACCTTCGTTAACAAGCTGGACAGGGCGGGCAAGGATCCCTTTGAGCTCATGGAGGAGCTGGAAACGGTGCTTGGCATTCGTTCCTGCCCCGTAAACTGGCCCATAGGCATACACGGCGACGACTTTAAGGGCGTGTATCACCGCGATACGCGTGAGATTGAGGTCTACACCGGAGGAAATCACGGCCAGAACTTCGTGGACGTAAAAACCATGAGCATAGACGACCCCGAAACGCCAAAGCTGCTGGGTCAGGGGTATTACGACAAACTCATGGAGGATACGGAGCTGCTCGACGTGGCGGGCGATGAATTCGACCTTGACAAAATCCTTGCGGGACAGCTTACGCCCATGTTCTTCGGCAGCGCGTACAACAACTTCGGCGTTGAGCCGTTCCTCAAGCGCTTTTTGAGCTATACCAAGTCGCCCGGCGCGAGGGTCGCGGACACGGGCGAGATCGACCCAATGGATGACAAATTCACGGGCTTCATATTCAAAATACAGGCCAACATGAACCCTGCGCACAGGGACAGGCTGGCGTTCATGCGCGTGTGCAGCGGCGTGTTTGAAAAGGGCATGACCGTGTGGCACTCTTCTTCAAACGAGAGGATAAAGCTCGCACAGCCCCAGCAGTTCATGGCGCAGGAGCACGAGACCGTGGAGACAGCTTATCCCGGTGACATAATCGGCCTGTTCGACCCAGGCATATTCCGTCTGGGCGACACGCTGTGCACGGGCACGCCGGTCAGGTACAGCGGCATACCGCTCTTCGCGCCCGAATTCTTTAACCGCGTGAGCCCGCTCGACTCCATGAAGCGCAAGCAGTTCCTCAAGGGTATAAACCAGCTTTCGCAGGAGGGCGCCGTGCAGACCTTCAAGCGCCCGGGCATAGGCAGGGAAGAGATGATAGCCGGCGTGGTCGGCGCGCTGCAGATGGACGTGCTGGAATACAGGCTAAAGAGCGAGTACGGCGTAGAGATAGTGCGCGAGAGCCTGCCGTTCCGCTTCGTGCGCTGGGTAAAGACGACGCCAAAGCCAGTGGACAAGCTGCGCCTGCCCTCGACCACCGTGCCCGCCGTGGATAAAGCGGGGCGCGACGTGCTGTTCTTTGAGAACGAATGGTCGATAAGACTCTGCGTGGAAAACAACAAGGGGCTTGAGCTTGACGAAACCGCCGATCGCGCCGAGGCCGACGCAATCGATGCTTAACCATAAACCGACACTTAAAGAGAGGGAATCAGCTTGAAAATCGTAAGAAACGACATAAGAAACATAGCCATAATCGCCCACGTCGACCACGGCAAGACCACTTTGGTCGATGAGATGCTCAAGCAGTCGGGCGTGTTCCGCGACAACCAGCAGGTCAACGAGAGAGTCATGGACTCAAACGACCTTGAGCGCGAGCGCGGTATAACGATTCTCAGCAAAAACACGGCCGTTAACTACAAGGGCGTCAAAATAAACATCGTCGACACTCCCGGTCACGCGGATTTCGGCGGCGAGGTGGAGCGCGTGCTCAAGATGGTGGGCGGCGTGCTGCTGCTGATAGACTCCTTCGAGGGGCCCATGCCGCAGACGCGCTTCGTGCTCAAAAAGGCGCTCGAGCTGAGCCTGCCCGTTATCATCTGCGTAAACAAGATGGACAGACCCGATCAGCGCTGCCGCGAGGTTGTGGACGAGACGCTCGAGCTGTTCCTTGAGCTCGACGCGAGCGACGAGCAGCTCGATTCGCCCGTGGTCTATTGCTCCGGCAGGACCGGCGTGGCCACGCTCGATCTTGACAAGCCCGCCGTTAACCTGATTCCTCTTTTCGATACCATTCTCGACTACATCCCCGCGCCCGAAGGCGACGACGAGGCGAGCCTCCAATTGCTCATTTCTACCATAGACTACAATGACTACGTGGGCAGGATAGGCGTGGGCCGCATAGAGCGCGGCAGCATAAAGGCCGGCCAGATGGCCGTGCGCTGCATATACGGTCAAAGCTTCGTTTCCCCGCCGGCGCGTTTGGGTGGCCTGTTCGAGTTTGACGGCCTCAAGCGCGTGCCCTGCGAGCAGGCGAAGGTGGGCGACATAGTCGCAATCACCGGCTTCGGAGAGCTATCGATAGGTGACACCATATGTGACGTGGCGATGGCAGATCCGCTGCCCTTCGTAAAAATTTCAGAGCCTACGGTCAGCATGGACTTCGTCGTGAACGATTCGCCCTTTGCCGGCACCGAGGGCACATACGTAACAAGCCGCCACCTGAGAAGCCGCCTTTTCAAGGAGATGCAGACGGACGTATCCCTGCGCGTTGAGGATACCGGCACTACGGACTGCTTCAAGGTCTCGGGCAGAGGCGAATTGCACCTGTCCATACTCATAGAGACGATGCGCCGCCAGGGTTACGAATTCGCTGTGACGAAGCCTACGGTGCTCTACAAGGAAATCGACGGCGTGAAGTGCGAGCCCATGGAGCTGCTCGTGTGCGATGTGCCCAGCGAATACTCGGGCGCGGTCATAGAGAAAATCGGCCGCCGCAAGGGCCTTCTGCAGAGCATGGAGGGCACCGACAGGGTGCGCCTCGAGTTCATTGTCCCCTCCAGAGGCCTGTTTGGCTACAGGAGCGAGTTCATGACCGACACGCGCGGCGAGGGCGTAATGAGCGCCGTGTTCAACGGCTATGAGCCCTACAAGGGGGATATTCCTTCCCGTCCCAGCGGTTCGCTGGTGGCGTGGGAAAACGGCGAAACCACATCCTACGCCATGTTCTACATACAGGACAGAGGCGAACTGTTCGTAGAACCCGGCACGAAGGTATACACAGGCATGATAGTGGGCAGAAACTCCCGCCCCGGCGACATTGACGTTAACGTGTGCAAGAAAAAGCACTTGACCTCTATTCGCAACAGCGCCTCCGCAGAGGAAGCGCTCAAGGTCACGGGCATTAAGATACTCACGCTCGAGGAAGCCATGGACTACATAGATGAGGACGAGCTGGTAGAAATAACGCCTAAATCAATCCGCATGCGCAAAAAGATACTGGCCACCGAGGCCCGCAAGAAGCTGGAAGCCCGCAAAAAATCATAAATCATGCGCCTGAAAGCCATAACACTCAGGGATTACCGAAACTATTCAGAGGCGTACATAGAGCCCTGTGAGGGCGTCACCGTATTCATGGGCGACAACGCGCAGGGCAAAACGAACATCCTCGAAGCGGTATACCTGTGCTGCACCG
>JAFPYA010000286.1 GCA_017412445.1 Clostridia bacterium | reverse complement strand
TCAAGCTGCGCCATCATCACGCGCTTCATTGTATCGAGCCTTGCGTCGTTTTCCATTTACGATTCCTCGTTAATGAGCCTTGGGTGGGAACATCTCGTCCAGATACACTATGCTGCCCGTGTCAAGCGACCTTATGGCGGCGTGTATCACCTGCTGTGCCTTGAGCCCCTGAAGCCCGCTGCCGTCTATATCCTCAGGCTTTGCACCGGCGGCCACCTGCCTTACAAAGCAGCGTATGCGCTCACGGAAGGTGTCGTCAAAGTTCGAGAAGCCGCCGAACACCGGGTTTGTGTATACGCGCTTCTCTGGATTTCCGGCAGGGTAGAGGGTGGCTTCCCGCCACATATCCTCAAATACGAGCCTGCCCTTTATGCCTGCCACCTCGCATCTCTCCATGGGATGACCGCGGGCGATGTCGTATGAGGAGGTCAGATGCCCCACGGCGCCACATTTAAACTTCATGTTGATGGACGCGGTCGACCAGATTTTGCGCTGGCCGCTCTTCATTGCGAAGCACTGCACCGCCTCCACATCTCCCATAAAGTAGCGTATGATTTCGCAGGAGTGAGGGTTTAGCGCCTTAAGGTGATAATAGGGCGAGTCCAGATCTTCGGGTCTGCCTATCCACAGCGCCATGTTGCAAAAGAGCAGTTCGCCTATCAGCCCTTCGTTCTGCCACTTTTTGGCTGCCCTCGCTGCGGGCGTGAAACGATGGTTAAAGTCAAGGGCGAAGCAGCGGTTCAGCTTTTTGGCGGTATCCACCATGCGCTGAGCGTTGTCTATATCGTTGCTTATGGGCTTTTCGCAAAGCACATGGCAGCCGGCCTCGAGCGCCTGAATCGTGGGAAGATAGTGGTCTGAGGAATACTCAAAGCCGCCCGTAGCCACGCTGACGAGGTCGGGCTTGAGCTCCCTGAGCATAGTCGGTGCATCGAGATACCACGGCACGCCCAGCTTTTTGCCTGCCTCCTCGGCTCTGTCTCTGCGTATATCGCACACGCCCACCAGATCGACCATTTCGTCCTCCTGATATATGCGCGCGTGCAAATTGCCTATATGACCAAGTCCAATTACACAAACTCTCAGCATAAGCACACTCCTTTCGAATATAAGTACATGATAGCACTTTTTTGTGTAAAGTCAACCAGGCAAATCAAAAAAGATATTATTCTTTACTGTGCGCTGATTGACAAAAGCAGTGGTGTGTTGTAATCTGAGTACATCAAATAACGGAGGTTTGCACATGCTTACAGATATCGAGATAGCCCAAAATTGCCAAATGAAGCCGATAGGCGAGATAGCCCGCGTTGCCGGCATAGACGATGCCTTCATAGAGCAGTACGGCAAATATAAGGCCAAGATCGATTTAGGCATATTCAAGCAAAGCGAGCGCCCTCAGGGCAAGCTTGTGCTTGTGACCGCAATGACGCCAACTGCGGCGGGCGAAGGTAAAACCACCACCACGATAGGCCTTGCGGACGGCTTAAGGCACATAGGCAAAAACTCCATAGTTGCGCTCAGAGAGCCATCCCTCGGCCCGGTGTTCGGCGTAAAGGGCGGCGCGGCAGGCGGCGGACACGCGCAGGTGGTGCCAATGGAGGATATCAACCTGCACTTTACCGGCGACTTCCACGCAATAGGCGCGGCGAACAACCTGCTTGCCGCCATGCTCGACAATCACATACAGCAGGGCAACCGCCTTGGCATCGACCCGCGCAAAATCACTTGGAAACGCTGCGTCGACATGAACGACAGGCAGCTGCGCTTCATAGTGGACGGTCTGGGCGGAAAAGCCAACGGCACGCCGAGGGAAGATGGCTTCGATATAACTGTGGCCAGCGAAATCATGGCAGTGCTGTGCCTGAGCAGCTCTATAAGCGATCTTAAGCTCAGACTGAGCCGCATTATCATAGGCTACACGTACGGCGATGAGCCCGTAACCTGCGGCGACTTAAAGGCGACCGGCGCGCTTGCCGCCCTGCTCAAGGACGCGCTCAAGCCAAATCTTGTGCAAACCCTCGAGGGCACGCCCGCGCTGGTGCACGGCGGCCCCTTCGCCAACATTGCTCACGGCTGCAACTCGGTAATGGCTACAAAGCTTGCACTCAGCCTCGGCGATTATGCCGTGACGGAAGCCGGCTTCGGCGCGGATCTTGGCGCCGAAAAATTCCTCGACATCAAGTGCCGCGCGGCGGGCTTGAGACCGGACGCCGTGGTTGTCGTGGCCACGATCCGCGCGCTCAAGCTGCACGGCGGCGCGGACAAGAAGAACCTGAGCGCTGAGAACATGACTGCCCTCAAGGCGGGACTCCCGAACCTGCTCAGACACGTATCCAATATAATCAACGTCTACAGGCTGCCTTGTGTGGTGGCGCTCAACCGCTTCCCGACAGATACGGACGAGGAAATCGCCCTCATAATGGATGAATGCCGCACGCTGGGCGTGAATGCCGTACTCTCTACCGCCTGGGCGGATGGCGGAGTAGGCGCAAAGGCGCTGGCTCAGGAGGTCGTACGCCTGTGCGACGAGGGTGAAAACAACTTCACCTTCAGCTATGAGGACAGCACTACGATCAAGCAGAAGATCGAAGCAATCGCCACAAAGGTTTACGGTGCGGACGGCGTCACCTTTCTGCCCGATGCCAAAAAGCAGATGAAGCGTTTGACAGAACTGGGCTTTGGAAGCTTGCCCGTTTGCATAGCAAAGACGCAGTATTCCTTCAGCGATGACCCAACCAAGCTGGGCGCGCCTGAGAACTTCAAAATCACCGTGCGAAACATCAAGGTTTCCGCAGGCGCGGGCTTCATAGTGGCGCTTACGGGCGAGATCATGACAATGCCTGGTCTTCCTAAAGTGCCCGCCGCCGAGAACATCGATGTGGACGAAAACGGCGTCATCAGCGGACTGTTCTAAACTATAGATTAAATACAGCGCTGCAGCGGATAAAAGCTGCAGCGCTGTTTAATTGAGAAATGCATCGACATTGAGGCTGCCGATCGCCCTTTCATTTTTCAGGCATGTAAATAACGCGCGGGGAATCGGTAGCTCCCCGCGCGTTTGCGTATAGGTTTAGGCCTTTTACGGCAGTTATTCCGCGATGAACAGATAATACCACATGTAGCACAGATCGAAGCGGTCCGCGCGGGTCTGGGGCAGTATCTTGCCATCCTCGATCAGTATGCCGCCGTTTGCAAGTATGAAGCCTACGTAGCCGTTATCGCCCTCGATCAGCTCATCGGCGTCCAGGTATTCCTCAACGCTCATTTCCTCTACCGGTATGCCAACGGCCTCGCAGAAGTAGGCGGTGTAGAGCGCCAGCTGCTCGCGGGTCAGCTCGGTATCGGCCGCTTCGGCGGGGATGATGCCGTAGCCGGAGAGGTACGCGATGGCGTCCTCGGGGCTGTTGTCGCCGCCGATAAGCACGTACATGGCCACCGCCAGATCGCCCAGCGTAGCAGGCTCATAGATGCCGAACTGGGTATCGCTCAGGGGATAGACGAAGCCGTTTTCGTAGCAGGCGTATATGGCTTCGTTGTACAAGCCATCTTCGCTTATGTCCTCGAACACAACCTCATCTGCGGCCTTGACGCCAAAGGGATTCAGTATGTTCTCAAACAGCTCGGCGTTGGCCTTGATGGTGCCTGCGGAGCCGGAGGTCGCGGCCTTCGCGTTCTCGGTGAGCGCTCTGTATAAGCCTGCATAGGACTTGAACGTGTCCACGTTAACGCCCTTGAGCTGGTGCATGTACTTAATGGTATCCTCCTGAGGCTTCTCGCTCAGATGGTTAAGCAAAGCACTGAAGCCGTCGGCGAGCTCGCCGTTTGATTTGGCGTAAGTGGAGTAGGAGGACAGTATGTAGCCGTTCAGCGTTTCCTGATCGGGCTCGTCCGCTTCGATGAGCTCGGGTATGGAGTCGTATACTTCAAAGGTTTCAAGCAGGTTGGGGTCACGGTAGGAGATCATGTATATACCGGCATCGGTGGCGTAGTGCATTACGCCGTATGCGCCGTACTGGTCTCTGAGCAGGGGATAGAGATAGACGTCGTTGACGTAGGCGGTAACCGCATCGAGCGCGCCGTCAAAGCCATCGAGACCAAGATCCTCCCAGGAGGCGTAGTACATGTTGTACAACACTGAGCCGTCAACGATAAGCGCTTCACTGTTGTAGGTCGCGCCGAAATCGTAGCTCTGCGCCTCAATCTGGTTGTCGTCGAGCTTGCTCAGGAATGCTGCGGCGATTGCGTCGTTGAGCGCGGCGCTTTCGCTGTTGCCCACGAAGCCTGCCACAGCGCCGTTTCTGTTGAAGAAGTACTTCTGCACGGACTTAAGACCGTTCAGGACCTCCTCGGGATTCTCCTGCAGCCTGGCTTCGACATCGCTGAGGAAATTATAGTAGTCGAGGTAAGTCATGTAGCCGAAGTAGGCGGTGGTGGGATCGTCCGCGCCCTCGGCACGGTAAAGCATTACCGCGTAGCAGTTGGAGGTTATGGTGCGCTTGAGCTCATTTTTGAGGCTCGAGACGGTGTTGAGTATTGCCTGAGCGTCGTCAAGATTGGTTTCAAACAGGAGCTCGTAAATTAGATCATATCCTGCCTGCAGGTCCTCGTCAAGAGCGGTGAAGGTGCAGCGCATGTAGGGATGATAGCCTTCGCCTTCCTCCATGACGCTTACGCGGATAACGCCGTCGTACATGTAGCGGGTGCTGAGGGAAGCAAGCTGCTGCCTGGTGTGGGAAGCGGTATCAACCTTGCCGACCAGATCCACAAACAGCTTGAAGTAGTGCAGCTGCTCCTGAGTAAGACCGGAAGCGTCGAGCAGCAGAGCGACCTGCCCGATTCCGTCGGTGTTGGCGTCCACGTTTACGTGGCGGATGCCGTTTTCGTCAACGGTGTCGCTGATGTCGAAGATACGCTTTTCTTCAGGCAGGCTGTCGACGGTAACGGCGGTGAGCTGGCTTATATAGTTGGTGGTATCGGGCGCTTCAGCCTCCTCGTCGAAGGAGCGTATGGCGGCGAGCTCTTCCTCGCTCATTGCGGCCTTGACATCCTGAAGCATGGCGGCAAACTCGGCGTCCTGAGTGTCCTTGAGGCCTGCGACGGGCTCGGTCACTACAAGAGCGGTGCGTTGGTTGTTCACCAGATACTTGCCGGCAACGTCCTGCAGCGAGCCGTTCTCGGCGTACTCACGGAACAGGTCGAGCTTATCGATGTAGTCGAAATAGAAATACATGTCGTCGATGGAAGCCCAGTAATACGCTATGTTGGGAATGAGATCTACGCCTATGGAATCGGACTCATTGGCAAGAAGTATGTCGAGCACGGTCGCGGAGACTATGGCGTCTACGGCGTCGGCTTCAAAACCGTTTGCCACGATGGACTCAATGGATTCATTTACTATTTGCCTGAATTTCGGCGCATCCTCGGCGTTAAGGCCGGTGGCGTACATGTATACGCTGATTTCGGGAGTTGTATTGTCGATGTAACAGGCGGCTGACGCCGAGGGCAGCTCGTCCTGCATCCTCTGCTGGAACACGGAGGAAGAATCGTTGATAAGCGTGGTCAAAAAGTCCAGCTTGAGCGCGTCTTCCTCGTCGCAGCTTTCGCAAACGAAGCCGTAGTAAACGATTGAGCCGTTGTTTGTGTCGGAGCCGGAGGCAAGGCCGTATTCATACTTTGCTTCAACGGGCGCGGAGATGGGCTCGTATGTTTCTTCCTTAATGTCAAACTCCTTTTTCTCATATGCTGAGAAATAGCCGTCGAGCAGCTCAAGGAAGCCGTCTACGTTTTCAATCTTGCCGTAGATGCAGGTAAGGGAGTTAGAGGGATGATAGTAGGCGGCGTGGAATTCCTTCACGTCCTCCCAGGTCATCGTATATATGACCTCGGGTATGCCGCCGCTGTCCCTGCCATCGGTTGCGCCGGGGAACAGCTCGTTTTCGTAATTGAGATTGGCGGCGCGGCTGATGGTGTACGCGCCCAGCATCTCGCTGTATACGGTGCCTGCGATACCGAGAGTCTCGCCCTCAGCGGTTTCGGCGAGCTCGTATCTCCAGGCTTCCTCTTTGAATATGCTCTCGTCCTCAATAATCATGGGATTGAACACGCTGTCGGTGTAGAAATCCGCGTAGAGCAGAAGCTGATCCTCAGAGAGCGACGCCACGGGGTAGGTGGTCATGAAGTTGTAGGTGGCGGCGTTCATGTATGTGTTGTAGGTCTGATAGCTCAGGTTGAAGAACAGGCTTTTTGACGGATACTTTCTGCTGCCGTCAAGCACGGAGTGCTCCAGTACATGAGCGATGCCCTTGTCGGTAAGGCAGGGCGTGCGGAAGGTGATTTCAAAGGTGCGGTTCAGATCGTCGTTCAATATGAACATAACCTGAGCGCCGGTCTTTTCGTGCTCATAAAGCACTATGTCTGCGCCGACCATTTCAAAGCGGCGCACATCCTTTACGACGAAGCCGTGCGCTTCGTCGCCTGCTGCAGCTGCCGTATCGCCTTCGGCCAAAGAGAAGCTGAAGGAGCTGAGCAGCATAAGCAGACTGAGCAGTATTGAAACAAAACGTTTCATATTGTAGGTTCACTCTCCTTTTTCAGAATGAATTGATTATATCACTAATCTGTCGTTTTTTCAACCTGAAAAGCGAATATCCTTCCAAATACACAATGATTTACATTTTTATGCTTACGGGCAGGTCAAATTGTGATATAATCCTAAAAAAATCAGGCGGTGCGATATGTCATTTGATAACGAACAAGGCGTAAGAATTAACAAGTATCTGGCCGACTCGGGCAAGTGCTCGCGCAGGCAGGCTGACAAGCTGATCGAAGACGGCCTCGTGACCATAGATGGCAAGGTGGCGCAATTGGGCGACAGGGTGCTGCCCGGCATGCAGGTGAGCGTGCAGGGCGAAAAGCTGAGCACCAACATAAAGCGCAAGTACATAATGCTCAATAAGCCGGTAGGCATAGTCTGCACAGCCGACCCCAACGAGCCGGACAACGTGGTGTCGTTCATAGACCACGACGACCGCATATATCCCATAGGCCGCCTTGACAAGGACAGCGAGGGCTTACTGCTGCTGACAAACGACGGCGACATAGTCAATAAGATATTGAGAGCCTCGGAGAAGCATGAAAAGGAATACGAGGTTCTCGTTGACAAGCCCGTAAACTATGATTTTGTGAAAAAGATGGAGGGCGGAGTAAAGATCCTCGGCACCACGACCCTGCCCTGCAAGGTAGTAAAAACCGGCGACAGGTCGTTCAGCATTACGCTCACGCAGGGCCTTAACCGGCAGATTCGCCGCATGTGCGAGGCGCTGGGCTACAGGGTGACGAGCCTGCGGCGCGAGCGCATCATGAACATCCAGCTGGGCCGCCTCAAGAGCGGCCACTGGCGCAACCTCACCGGCCCGGAGCTCGCGGAGCTGATGGCGCGGCTTGAGGACGACTGACGATGATCGGAGGGATTTCGATGGATTGGCCCAGGGTTTCCCATGAGGAGCAGATTGCCCGGCTGAGGATGCCGGAGAACAGGCCCGTCGACATGGTGCTCGATACCGATACCTACAACGAGGTGGACGATCAGTTCGCCCTGAGCCTGAGCCTGCTCTCGCCCGAGCGCGTGACGCTCCGGGCCGTGTACGCCGCGCCGTTTCACAACACCCGCTCCAGTGGTCCGGAGGACGGCATGCTCAAGAGCTACGACGAGATCGTTCGCCTGCTGGGCATGGTGAACGTGAAGCCGGACGGCTTCGTGTTCGAGGGCTCGCGCGCCTACCTGCCGGACGGCGAAACGCCCGTCGACAGCCCCGCCGCGCGGGATCTCATCGCCCGCGCCATGGCCCGGCCGGCGGGCGACCCGCTCTACGTCGTGGCCATCGGCTGCATCACAAACGTGGCCTCGGCGCTCCTCATGGAGCCGGCGCTGGTGCATAAAATCGTGCTGGTCTGGCTGGCGGGGCACGAGTTCTCCTGGCCGGACACCCGCGAATTCAACATGATGCAGGACAAGCCCGCCTCGCGGATCATCCTGGATTCCGGCGTACCGCTGGTGCTGGTGCCCTGCATGGGCGTCGCCTCCCACATGACGGCTACCACATACGAGCTGGCGGCCTGCATCGGCGGCAGGAACGCGCTGTGCGACGCGCTGTGCGAGCTGTTCGCGGCGTATTCGGACAATCACTCCG
>JAFPYA010000285.1 GCA_017412445.1 Clostridia bacterium | reverse complement strand
TTTATGTGCGCCGAGCACATTTATAAGGCAGTTGCCCGCCGTGCCTATTACCGTGACCAGGGCGTACAAAAGGTAAACTCCGGGCTCTTTAACCAGCAGCACGAGAAGAATAAACGCAAGCGCCTTGAAGGCAAGGTTTCTAAGGGAGATAAAGCGAAACTCCTCCATGCCCTCGTACAGCCATGATATGTTGAGCGCATTAAGCGCGACCGATATGCCCACCGTCAGGTAAAGCTCGCTTTCGGCTCTGTAGGCCGCGACGCTGAACACGAGCATTACATAACAGCACTGAAATTCACATGTGGTGACCAGGTTTATTATGATAAGCTCCGTAAAGACGAGGATTCTCTCCTCCCTGTCCTTGCCTGCCCTGGCGATCTCCCTTAAGCCGTAGGTGGGTATGCCTAAAAACGCCAGTATAATAAAATACTGCGCGAGGTTCTGCGCGGCGGCCACGGCTCCTATGTTTGCAGGGAGCAGCTTTCCGGCCACGTATATGCCAGTCAGGAACGGAAAAGCAATGTTCAGAACATTGTATATAAGATAATAGGCGCTGCCCCGCGCAAGGGATTTGCTCTTTCCCGTTTGCATTACTTTACCCTTTTAAGCCTGTAAAACAGGTATCTTTCAGGCAGGAGCAGGCGGTTAATTATGCTGTATGCGGCGCATGCAAATCTGCCTTCATTTAAGGCCACGCGCATATACACGCGGCAACTTTCCTCCATCAGTTTTTCACGCTTCTTCCACGAGTTGAGGCTCTTTTTTACGGATACGCCCTCAAGGTGCCTGATATGCGCCTTTGGCAGAATAACGCTTTTGAGTCCTCTCTTGGCCGCCTTTGAAAAGAGTATGTCCTCCTCATAGAACAAAAACGTGTCTTCGCAAAAGCCGCCAAAAGCCATAAGCTCTTTCATACGCGCCGCAAAAAAACAGCCGGGAAGCGCCTCGCAGTTGACCTTTTCGGCATCAAAGTCAAATTCGCCCTCTTTGAGCCGCGTGCCCCAGCCAAAGAGCTTATAGAGCATGTTTCTGATGAGCACGGAGCAGTTTGCCAAAAGCTTTGCCATGGTGGGCAGATGCCACGTGAATATGGGCGAAAGCTCATCTCTTACATTGTAAATAAGCCCCGTCGCCGCAAAGATGCTTTCGTCCGCCTCCATCGCTTCTATTATGGTACTCACCGCAGTTTCATCCGTTTCGATGTCGGGATTTGAGATTATCGCTATGCCATCCTCACCGAATGTGCGGCTTATATATTTAAGGCCGAAATTGTTGCCCGAGGCGTAGCCAGCGTTCCTGTCGGTTTTAAGCACATGAATCTTGCCGTCGTCAAACGCTTTAAGCTTTTCAAATGAGCCGTCCGGCGAACAGTTGTCGACGATGACTACGCAGTCGATGCAATCCATAACGGCCATGCGCTTCGCATAAGCCGCGGTCAATTCAGCATCGTTATAGTTCAGTATCACTATCGAAACCATTTATGCCTCCCGGCAGGTAAAGCGCGCAATGAGCTTATTAAACCTTTCGTCGTCCGCGCGGGTGTTCTCAAGGAGCCTGTCACAGTTATATATGAATTCGGCTCTGTCTATACCGGTAAGATATTCATACAATCTGTCCCTGTCCTCCGGGCGGTCGATGTCCAATGTAAAGCCCGTGGAATACTTTTCGGCGGTTTCGGACATGCACGTGTGCGGACAGACGATTATTGGTAGCGCTAATGCCGCGCTTATATACAGCTTGTTGCTCAACGCGTAGTCGAGCTTTGGATTATGGTTTCCGTACATGTTGAGCACGGCGTCGACGCCCTCGTATTTCATGAGGGTTTCGCTCATCGGAAACTCGCCCTCGGCATGTACGTTTTTGTAGGCCT
>JAFPYA010000284.1 GCA_017412445.1 Clostridia bacterium | reverse complement strand
TGAACCCGAGCTGCATGAGGTAGGGCTCATAAACGTCCTCTATCGTGCCTGCGTCTTCGCCTGTGGTCGCGGCAAGCGTATCGAGACCCACAGGGCCTCCGCCGAATTTCTCGATCATTATCGACAGCATGCTTCTGTCCGTGCGGTCAAGTCCGAGGTCGTCCACCTCGAGCATCTTAAGCCCGGCCTTGGCCACCTGCGTGTTAACGAGGCCATCAGCCTCCACCTCGGCGTAATCGCGCACGCGCTTGATGAGGCGGTTGGCGATACGGGGAGTGCCTCTTGAACGGCGGGCAATCTCGAGCGCGCCGCCTTTGTCGATTCTGATTTTCAATATTTGCGCGCTGCGCTCAATAATAAGCGCCAGATCCTCGGGTGTGTAGAGCTCGAGCCTGAAGGATATGCCAAACCTGTCCCTGAGCGGGCTTGTCAGCATACCTGCGCGGGTGGTTGCGCCGATAAGCGTAAATTTGGGCAGATCGAGGCGCACGCTTCTGGCGGAGGGACCTTTGCCCAGCATTATGTCCAACGCGTAGTCTTCCATCGCGGGGTAAAGCACCTCTTCGACCGCGTGACTCAGCCTGTGTATTTCGTCTATAAACAGCACATCGCCCTGATTGAGGTTCGTCAGTATTGACGCCAAATCGCCAGCGCGCTCTATGGCGGGGCCACTGGTGATTCGTATATTGTGACCCATTTCGGATGCCACTATGTTGGCGAGCGTCGTCTTTCCCAAGCCGGGAGGGCCGTATAATAGTATGTGGTCCAACGGCTCGCCTCTTGCGGATGCCGCCTTCATGTATACACTCAGGCTGTCCTTCACCTTCTTTTGTCCGATGTATTCCACGAGGGTTTTGGGACGCAGAGAGTATTCCTGATCGTCATCCTGCGCTCGAAAGCCGCTGTTTACCAGTCTGTCGTTTTCCATATGTTACCTCTTGATTCGCTTGAAAATGTGCCTGAGTGTATCCTTTGCCTTTTTACGGTCTATCATGAACAGCGCCGCCGCATACACAGTCAGCGATGAGAGCGTGATTACAGCGAGCCGCAGAAACACCTTGAGCGTGCCGTGACTTACCGGGTATACTCGGCTCAGAAGGATCGCCGCAATGATTACGGGTATATTTGCCGCCACCAGCTTTGCAATTTCGATAAGGAAGTCTTTGTCGAATATGCCGTGTACCTTTTTGCGCATGTTAATAAACAGAAGCACTACGCCTACCAGAGCGGCTATACCTGTAGCAAGAGCCAGCCCGTAAACGCCCATTAAGCGCTTTAGAATCAGGTTCAGAATGATGTTCACAATGACCGATATCACCGCTATGTACATGGGCGTCTTTGTGTCCTCAAAGGCGTGAAATACTCGGTTCATAAGATCCCTTATTCCAAAGAAAGGCACGCCGATTACGTAAAACAAAAACACATAGCCGGTCACATACACGTTCTGCTCGTTAAACATGCCTCTGCCGTAAGCAAAGCGGATTATGTGCCTGTTTTCAACCGCGCAAATGAGAACGAGCGGCAGGGTAGCCGTTATAAGCAGGCGCAGGCTCTCACGCACCTGGGGAATAATGCTTTGCGGGTTATCGCGCAACGCCTGACGCGCCATCTTGCTGAACGAAACCGTGGTTAATGGCACTATTAGCACGCCCATCATGAACATTATAAGCTTAAACGCATATGTCATTGCGGTTATGTCGCCATCGTGCAGACCCGAGGCCAGCATCCTGTCCACCATGTGGTTGAGCTCGTTGACTGCCATGGACAAAATCGCGGGCACAGCCAGTACCATGAGCCGCTTAAGGTGCTTGTCGTTGAAATCTATTACCGGCCTGAAACGGAAGCTGCCCTTCAAAAAAGGAACGAGTATAATCACCTGCAAAATGCCGGCAACGATTACACCCCATGCCTGAGCGTGTATGCCGTAGCGTTTTGAAAGAAATATCGCCGCCGAAATCTCCGCTGCCGAAAGCGGAAGCCCGGTCATCTGTGCCGCCACATATTTTTCGCGGGCATTGAGAATGCTCGACAGCACAAGTCCTGCTACGAAGAAAATCAGCGAAGGCAGCATCACGCGAGTGAGCGTCACTGTAAGATCGAATTTCGGCCCATGGAAGCCGGGATAAACAACGCGCACGAGGAATCCGGCTCCGATGAACATCAGCGCGCTTGTCACAACAGCGGCGATGCTGAAAACGGTCAAGGCGTTGGAAGAAAACCTGTCGGCACCGTTGGTGCCAAGCTCGCTTCTGCAGCGCATATACTGGGGCACGAGCGTGGAGGTGATGCAGCTTGAAAACAGCAGCACCGGGATGTAAAACAGGCTGTAGGCCGAATTGTACGCGTCGGTGATGTTGTTGGCGCCGAAATATGCCGCCATTATCATCTCGCGTACAAAGCCTATGGCTTTTGAAAACAGTATGATCAGCGTGACCGAAAGCGTCGAGCCGATCAGTGTGCTGCGTTTTGACATCCTTATACCTCTGATTTCAGTTTATAAAATTATATCATACTTTGTCTGCGCAAACAAGGCTATTTGATGTAATTTCATTTTTCAACTCGGAAAAATGCCTAAAACAAGTCAAGCCCATAATTTTTAAATAGTTTGTAAATTCTAAAGAGAAGGTATTGCATTTTGCCACGGTTTGTAGTATTATATTATGCGTTGACTGAAGCGCGCTGATGTAGCTCAGTCGGTAGAGCGCATCCTTGGTAAGGATGAGGTCGGCGGTTCGAATCCGCCCATCAGCTGAAGGAATCCTGCAGAAATGCGGGATTTTTTATTTGCTTTTGGGGCAAAATTGCAAGATTTGGGTGTGGGGATCGCAGAAGATTGACCTCGTTGAGGGATGTTGGGGAGTTTTTGTCCAAATTGTTGTCCAAATTTCGGGTGATTTTGAAAATTCCTACATTATATGCGGTGAAAATTGGCTGTCCAAACGCTTGTCCATTATGATTACTGGAGTCCATAGCGAATTGCGACAGGGGAGGCTGTGTCTTTGGTGAGTTCGCGGCCTTTGACGTAGTGTTTGAGCGTCATCGCGGCGGTCGTGTGACCCGCAGCGGCCTGAGCCTGCTTGATATCTTTGGTAGTGTCGTAGATATCGGTAAGAACGGTCGAGCGGAAGCGGCGGGGAGTGATGT
>JAFPYA010000283.1 GCA_017412445.1 Clostridia bacterium | reverse complement strand
CTTGCCGCTCTTTACCTTCTTGCCTGAGGCGTGTATCTGGTCGAGTATCTTGTTCTGCTTTACGTTCACACGCCAGGTGTACAAAAAGGCGAGTATAAAAAATATGGTAAGTACGCCGTAGAGCAGAATTTTGAAGGAGTTGTCGTGGGTCACGGTGGTGTAGGTATCCAATATGACGTTGTAGGACTGCTCAGGACCCCTGAGACCCAGCGAGGGCAGATAGTACAGCCATTTGTTGCCCGCGACTATCATGTAGAATATGAACACGACTTCAAACAGCATGAACAGCGCGCCCCTTAAGGGCTGACCCTTGACAATGCTGCCCGTGCCCATAAGCACGTAGGAGACGCGGGTGCTCCAGCTGCCGTTTTTAAATGTCATAACGATGTCCGCGATGCCCAAATAGATCTTTTTGATTATGCCCCAGACTGCGAGCCCCAGACGCACAACGCCGCGCCCTATGGCGTTGGGGATGTTGCAGAAGAAGCGGATTATCTTGTAGAGCATCTGCTTTTCGCGGGACAGGCGCAAAAAGTGCAGGGGATCGTCGTATTTGCAGGCCGCGACGCTGGGCAGCAGGCGCCAGGCGTTGATCGCTATGGCAAAGGATCTGTAGATCGGCGCCGCAATCAAACCAAAGAGCACTATGGCGATGACGCTCAGCACGGTGTTTAGCCTCGGCACTTTTTTGAGCACAGGGGCTATCAATTCGGGCAGGCGGCCGGCGACGTTCAGTACCTCGTAGAGGTGCCGATCTTCGTCCGGCAGGCGCTCAGCCGCCTCGGGGGAGTTGTAAGTGCCCTTCGCGGCGGGCAGTATCAGCTTAAAGCTGTTGAAAAACGCCGCTATCGTGCGCACCGCCTGAGCCACTATTACCCCCGGTATGCCGCAGATAAACCTGAGTACGAACAATACCGGATTCACCCGCGGCTTTGAAGGTTCAGTAGACTGTTTCATTGTCTGAAACGCTCCTTACATTCAAATGAAAACCGGCCGGAACCGAGTTTCTCGGCCCCGACCGGTCGGTTGTGCCGATAGGCTTAGTCTGATCGGCAAAGGTTGCTTATTCGGCAGCCTGCAGGCTTACCTCGCAGGTCACGGGATCGAACACCACGATGTAGGTGCCGGCCTCTTCGACCACGAAGTTGCCGCCGTCGGCGTTGCCGTAGCTCTCGTCCCAGCTCAGGCCCTTGCGAACCTTGAACTCAACGCCCGCTTCCATGGCGTAGGGAGCGCTCTTCCAAAGACCGTCGGCGAAGAGGGTCATGGGCACGTCCTCGCCCCAGTTGGAGCGGCTTTCGTTGTTGTAATCGGTGTAGAAGAAGCCGTCGGTGCTGTTGTAGGTGCCTATCACCGTCCAGCCGTTCTTGACCTCGTCAGAGAGGGTGAACAGGGCGGCGATCCTGTCCTGATAGTTGTCCAGAGCCTGCTGCAGACCCGCTTCGTCGGTGGCGGCCTTTACGTCGTCAGCGATGATCTTGGCGATGTCCCACCAGGAGCCATGGATCTGGCCCTGGGGCAGGGAGTAGGGAGACTGAGCCAGCAGGGCGGCGAGGCCGGGATTGGCCTGCACTTCTTCGGAGGCCTGAGCCTCGAGGTTGGAGGGCCCCCATGCCACTTCAGCGAAGCGCTCCATCTGGCAGTCGTAGCCGGTCAGGTACTGAGCCAGCTGGTTGAGCGCGGCGGCGCGCACGGCGTCCTTCTGGGGCTTAACGCCCATCAGCTTGCAGCCGTTGAAGGAGCCCAGGTGATACTTGATGCCGTCAACCTCGAAGGAAGGCAGGTCGGCAACGCCCATGTTCTCGCCCAGGATGCCCTCGATCAGGGTGTAGTTCCAGGTGCCGGTGACCACCACGGCCGCGCCGCTGTTGAACTGGGCGCCGTCGGAGGAGTTGGTGTGCATGGGGCTGGTGACCAGCTTCTGCATGCCCTTAACGGCGATCAGGCCCTGGGGGCTGTTGAAGGTGTCGTAAACGGAGATGAAGTTGCCGTCGTTATCGGTTTCCCACTCGCTCACGCAGCCGGTGGCGAAGAAGAAGGAAGCGGCGTACCAGGCGGAGGAGTTCATTTCAAAGGCGAAGAACTTGCCGGCCTTCTCGCAGTCGGCGATGATGGCCTCGAGGCTGTCGATATCGGCTTCGGGCACCACGGTCTTGTCGTAGTACATGAAGTAGCCGTTGTCGGCGGTCAGCGGGTAGGCGTAGATATCCTCACCGGAGGTGGCGGCGGCAACGACGCCGGCGGCGTTGTTGGTGGTCACGAAATTCGCCGCGCCGATGCCCAGCTTGGCCAGAGCGCCGGCCTGCACGAGGCGGGCGAACTGATCCTGAGCGAAGCAGTAGATGTCCGCGCCGGCTTCAACGTCCAGTATCATGCTTGTGGCGGAATCGGCCTCGGATACGGGCTCGACCACGGCATTGAATTTGATGCCCATGGTGTTGGTGGCGTTGAAATCCTCAATTTGCTTCTTG
>JAFPYA010000282.1 GCA_017412445.1 Clostridia bacterium | reverse complement strand
TGCAGCTGAACGGCACGAACACGAGGTACAGGCAGGGACACTCGCCCTTGAGCGCGTCCATGATCCTGCCGGTGCGGCGCACCTGCCCGCGTATGTAGGGATGGTTTTCGCCCAGCGGCTCGAGCTTGTACAGGTCCTTTACGTCTGTCAGGTTGTCAAGCAACGGCGACGGCCAGCCGAAGTACTTGTCGCCCGAAAGCTTCATGAAGTCCACGTCGGTGTTCTTGTAGGCTTCCACCTGATACTTCACAAAGTCGTCCTCGTCCCAGTATTCCCTGGGCACGTGCTTCCACATGCATACCGGCACATGGTCGACCTCTTTTCCGTGAAATGCGGCAACGGTGCGTTCGCGCTTGGTCATAGTAATGCCTCCCATCTTTTAAAATAATTATTTACGTTTTTATCTCCAAACAAACCAGATGAACAGGTAGCCTATGGTCACGGCGGTCAGCGTAAAGGGTATGCCGATTTTTGAAAAGTCCTTGAGCGATACCTCGTAGCCTTCGCGGCGCAGTATGCCCGTGGCGGTGATGTTCGCCGAGGCGCCAACCGGCGTGAGGTTGCCGCCCAGCGTGGCGCCGCTGAGCAGGCCGAAGTAGAGCAGGTAGGGCGGCATGCCCATGCTTGCAGCCACGCTCTGCACCACGGGCAGCATGGTGGCGACGTAGGGAATGTTGTCCACAAACGCCGAAATCAGCACAGACACCCACACTATTACCGTGTAAAGCAGGAACAGATTGCTGCCTCCCAATTTGGCTATGGCCTTTGCCACGTCGTCGATCAGGCCCACATGGTTGAGCCCGCGTATCACTATGAACAGGCCGCACAGCAGGCCGAGCGTCAGAAAGTCTATCTCCCTGAGCGCCTTGAGCGCGCCCGCCGCGCGCCTGCCCCTGACCATGTCGATCATCATGCATATCACGCCGTAGGCGCAGCATATGACGCCGTTGGTTATAGCGGGCTTGTCGGGTATGAACGAGGCGGCAATCAGCGTGACCACTATGGCCAGCAGGAATATGGAAGGATAATAGCTTTCAACCTCGGTGTGCGTTTCGCTCGTCACGGGCTGGGTCTGCTTTCTGAACAGTATCCACATCACGCCCACCGTGCCCAGCGCGCCGAGCTCGACCGCCCAGAATATGCCGGGTCTCCCTTTCATGAAGAAGAAGTCCAGAAAGCTCATGTCGGCGTAGCCGCCCAGCATTATGCTGGTCGTGTCGCCCACCAGCGTTGCCGCGCCCTGCAGATTGGAGCTTACGGCGATTGACAAAAGCATGCCCACGGGGTTGATTTTGAGCTTTTTGCATATGGCTATGCCGACCGGAGCAATCATGAGCACCGTGGCCACGTTGTCTATGAACGCGGACACCACGCCCGAAAACAGCGACATGAGTATTATCACCGTGCGCACGTTTTTGGATTTTACCAGCAGCAGCTCCGCTATGCGGTTGGGCATCTTTGATTCTATGAAATAATATACCACCAGCATTGTGCCGGCAATCATCATAAGCACGTTAAAGTCTATGGCGTCGAGCACCTCCTTCGCCGGCACCGCGCCCATCACCACAAACACCAGCGCCACCGCGAGCGCCGCCCATGTGCGCCACGCGGGCTTGATTATCATAACCGCGTACATGAGCACAAACAGTACAATTACCGCTATCTTCATCAAGGCAACCTTCCCAATTAAGCATTACCTGAAAATTGTACCGCGAAACGCCCAAAAAATCAAGCCGTCCTGCACAAAACAACGTAAGACTGCGGTAAAAAAAGTGCCAAAGCTTTCGCTTCGGCGCTTTTCTTTGGAAAAGAATTACTTGATTTCCACAACAGCCTTGACTTCTTCGAATTTCTTCTTGATTTCTTCGGCGGTTTCCTTGTTGACGTTCTCCTTGATGGTCTTGGGGGCCTCGTCTACGACGGCCTTGGCTTCCTTCAGACCCAGCTCGGGGCACACTTCGCGCACAACCTTGATGACCTTGATCTTCTCGGGGCCAACTTCCTTCAGCACCACGTCGAACTCGGTCTTCTCTTCAACGGCTTCGGCAGCGGCGGCGGGGCCGGCGGCTACTGCAACGGGGGCGGCGGCGCTTACGCCGAACTTCTCTTCCATGGCCTTTACCAGATCGGCCAGCTCAAGTATAGTCATAGACTCTACTGCAGAAATGATCTCTTCAATACTCATCGGTATTTCCTCCATTATTATTAGGTGAACCGGTTCAGGCGCAGCTTATTCTTCGCCGGCCAGTTGCTTGCGGCGGGCTTCCACCACGCGGGCGAAGGCGCTCACAGAGCTCATCAGGCTGCCCATGAAGCGGGCGATGAGCACTTCCCTGCTGGGCAGTTCGCTCAGAGCCTTTACGCCGTTCTCATCAAGATAGTCGCCGTCGCAGGCGCCGCCCTTGATGGCGAGCTTCTTGGTCTTCTTGCCGTAGTCGGCAGCGATCTTGGCGGGGGCTATCATATCTTCGTAACCGAAGGCGACAGCTGTGGGACCCTCAAGAATGCCCTGGAGCTTGTCGTTATAGGGCAGCTCCTTGGTTGCCAGGTTGATCATGGAGTTCTTGATTACCGCGTATTCTACGCCGGCCTTGCGGAATTCATTGCGCAGCGCAGTGTCCTCCTCTACGGTCAGACCACGGAAATCCACCATTACGACTGTGGCGGCCTTTGCGAACTTTTCCTTCAGCTCGGCGACCACGCCTTCCTTGGCAATACGGTTTGCGGACTTCTTTTCATTTTCGGACATGTGTTTGACACCTCCTGTTCCGTCCGGTTGTGACGGTAAATAAAAACCTTGCGCAGGCGCAAGGCAGCAATATTCATTAAAATATCTCTACTGACATGCACCTCGGCGAGCATCTGACGATGTTGGGCTTACGCACTCGCTGTCTATGGCACTTGGCTTTTTACCGAAGTGTATTCTACTACACGGCGCAGAGATTGTCAAGTTAAGGTTTGGGCAAAAAAACGCGGCTCAGGGCGCGTTTTTGCGCTTCGTGAGCCGCGGTGTATTCAGGCAGGCCTCAGTCCTCGCCTATGATTATGCGCATGCCGGGCGTGGCGTATTCGATAACGGTGCGCATGAGCGCCTCGTCTATCGCCACGCAGCCGCCGGTAAACTTCTTTTCGCCCTTGCAGTGGATGAATATCGCGGAGCCCATCGGCCAGTAGTTGGAGCTGTTGAAGTCGGTCTCGAGGCCGTAGTTGTACTCGGGAGAGAGCTTGAACATCTCTTCGCCGCTGCAGGCGTGGCCGGTCTCGGCGGTGTCGATTATCTGATTGTAGTATTTGCAGTTCTCGTCGCAGGCATAGGTGGTCTCGACCACGTCGACGTATTCAAGCGCGGTGCCGGGGTTTTTGCGTATGCCGAAGGCGCGGCGCACGCCGAAATCGCCGAAGGGTGTCTTGGCGTCGCCCTCGCCGGTCTTGGGATAGCCGTTTTTGCCTATTATGCCGTCGGTCTCAAACACCAATTCCCAGGCGTTGTTTTCGTCGGGCAGCTTATGGTAAAACCTGACTATGGAGCTGCAGCCGCCCGTGCAGCGCACGATGAGCACCTGCTGCACGTTTTCGTCGTCCCTGTATTTCTGAAGCGCGCTCCTCCAGTACGCCTGGTTGTCCACGTTTATTGTGGGATCGGCCGCCTCAGCAAACGCCAGCGCGCCGCACATAAGTGCGAGGGCAAGCAGCACGGCAAATAGCTTTTTCATGTCAAAATCTCCATTTTGTTTGTTCAATAGTGTTATACGCGTTTTACGCGCAGGTGTCAGCGGTAAAAGGCAAAATATTTTGCCCCGGTTCTTATCGGCTCAGGCCCACGTAGCCGCTTTCTTCGAGCAGCGCCTGCGCCTC
>JAFPYA010000281.1 GCA_017412445.1 Clostridia bacterium | reverse complement strand
GTCTGATATCAGACACTGATTTTGAGGCGTAAGCAATTGTGATAAATACCTCATATCTTGACAGTCTGACAAATAGAAGAAAACTCGTTACCTGTGCTGCATAAGGGAAAGGCGACAGACTGATTGATTATTGCAAGAGCATAAAGCTCTGCAGTCACTCAGCGCGCCTTTCCTTTTTTACTATGCCAGATTTGTTTATGCAGAGCATACGGCCGGTACTGTATGCTTTTTATAGTAGAAGCACAGTACTGGATTATTCAGCGCTTGGAATTGAACTTTAGAAAAATATATTGCGCAGGTATGGCCCTCGAACGCACAGATCAAGGTTATTTTGAGCTTTAAAAGCTGCCTGAAATATGGTATAATCGTGACGATTCAGTGCAATTTGGCGGTGAAATATGTTTCAGTCAATCAGAAGGATGATGAGGATAATCGATTCGATAATGCCGACATGAATTGAAAACATGTGACAGACCAATGTGAATTAGACCTGTTGTTCAGCCTGTACCTTGGTATGAAAGCACCACTTTACAACACACCTGAGAGTTGATATAATAAGCTTGCAAATACTTCACAAGAATCCGCGATGAACAAATGGCGGTAAAAGGGACTTAGCTGATGGTGGGGCAGTCGGCGCGGCGCGTAATTGTTCTTATGGCCTATAACGCGCCCGACAGCAAAACACAAAGCTATACTATACAAAACAAAGAGGATTATCATGCTGCCGGAAGCTTTTTTGACGCGAATGCAGGCGCAGCTCGGCGATGAATACGCCGATTTTCTGCGGGCGATGGAGCGCGCTCCCGAGCGGGCGCTGAGGCTCAACCCCATACGGCAAAATGTGCTCAATGCCTGCCGGGAATATATCGAGGAGCAGGTTCCATGGGAAGCGCTTGGGTATTATTATAATGAGGACAGCCGTCCCGGAGCGAGTCTGCTCCACGCAGCGGGCGCGTTCTACATACAGGACGCCTCCGCTATGGCACCTGTAAACGCGCTTGACCCAAAGCAGGGCGAAACGATACTCGACCTGTGCGCCGCGCCCGGCGGCAAGAGCGGGCAAATCGCCGCGCGTATGATGGGCGGAGGCGTGTTGGTTTCAAACGAATTTGTAAAGAGCCGCGCGGCGCTTCTGCGCTCAAACCTTGAACGGCTCGGCGTCACAAACGCGGTGGTTACGTCTGCCGCGCCCGAGGCCTTTAAGGCAAACGGCGAGCAGTACGATGCCGTGCTTGTGGACGCGCCGTGCTCGGGCGAGGGCATGTTTCGCAAGGACGAAACCGCGATAAACGAATGGAATGCCGACGCGCCCTTGCGCTGCCAAACGCGCCAGCTCGAAATACTTGACGCGGCGGCGGAGACACTTAAAGCCGGCGGCCGCCTCGTCTACTCCACCTGTACATTCAACGATATAGAAAACGAAGGCACGATTGCCCGCTTTCTTACAGCGCACGCCGATTTTGAACCCAGTGATTTTGAATTAAGCGGCATAGGCCGAAGCTCAGGAGGCATGCTACGCCTCTGGCCGCACAGAATAAGGGGGGAGGGTCACTTCGTGTGCAAGCTGGTAAAGCGCGGCATTGAGGAATCTAAAACAAGTCCGAATTCCGTCAAGCGCGACGGGCAGGCCGCCGTCGCTGCGGGCGTGCTGAAGGATATGTGCGCGAAGGCTCTGCCGAAGGGCGAATATGCTTTGCAGAGCGACGGCCTGTATCTCATCCCCGGTAACGCACCGAGGCTAAAGGGCGTGTACATAATCAGTCCCGGCTTAAAGCTCGCCGAGATCAGCTCAAAGCAGATAAAGCCCGCCCACGCGCTGGCCATGAGCCTTGACGCAAGCAAGGCTTTAAGGACGGCAGAGCTCACAGGCGAGCAGGCGGCAAGTTTCATGGAGGGTGAGGAAATCGCGCTGAACGGCGAAAAGGGCTGGATGCTCGTCTGCTACAAGGGCATGCCGCTGGGCTGGGGCAAGCAGGGAGGAGGCGTGCTCAAAAACCACCTGCCCAAGGGCTTAAGGCTCAGGGGCGGTCACGCCTTGAAGGCGTAAAGCAATATTTGCTTCCTGTTCGCGCCAAATGGTTGATTTAAGCCGGATTTTCTAGTATAATTCACACAAACAAATTCCGGAGGAGCAAATGAGTCCCGAAACCTATGAAAAAGCCGCGGTTCTGATGAGATATCCGCTGGCGGTCGCAGGGCTGTTCATCGCTTTGAGGGCGCTCTACATGACCGTTAAGGACGGCTACAGGGCGGGCAAGCTCAGGCAGGGAGAGCTAAGGTACGGTGCCGTCGCGATGCTCACGGTGGTACCCGCGGACAAACGCGGCAAGGCCCAGAAGCTGCCAGTTGGCCGCAACGGCTGCATAGGCTCTTCCACCCGCAGCGATGTGCGCATAAAGGGCATGGGGCTCAAGAGCAGGCACTTCGACTACGAAATACGCTCTTCGCAAATGCACATTTCGCCTGTAGCGGCTGATGATCTGTCACTGCTTGGCAAACGCGCGGGCGAGGAGATCAGGGGGACTCTGGTGCTTTCGCCGGGCGACAAGCTGTTGGCGGGCAAGGCCGTGATAAGCTTTCAGATGCTCAAGCTCCCCAAGAGCTCAACCAGCCCCATGAATTCAAAAGTTTACTCCGCGAAAGGCAAGCGCGAATGATATTCTCACGTTTAAGCAAAAACCGAAAAGAGGCCGAAGGCCTAAGACGCCTTTTGGTGCGCACGGACGAGCGTCCGCTCGAGTATGCCGTGATGGGCTTTCAGGCCGCATGCCTTATTTTACTGAGCCTCAAGGATGGCGCGCTCGACACGTTCACCCTTGCGATGGCCTTCGCTTTGCCCATAGGCACATTTCTGGGGCTTAAGCTCATCGCCCGCTTCTGGCCGGTCGACAGGCAGATGTACCTGCTCACTATGTTTTTGTGCTCTCTGAGCGTGATTCTTTTGAGGGCTGTATTTAAATCCACCGCCAAGGCCGAAACGCAGGCCCTGTACCTGCTGCCGGGCTTCGCGGCGCTTTTGATAGGCATAGCGGTGCCACGGCTGTTCACGGGCAGGGAGGTAATAATCAAGCTCGCCATGCCCCTGTTCGCGGCGCTGATGCTTTTGCCATTTGGCTTCACAACTTCCTCCGCCGCGCGCAGCTGGGTAAGGCTGGGCTCTATGCAGTTTCAGCCATCTGAACTGCTTAAGCCCGCCCTCGTGCTCGTGCTGGCCTCCGGCTTCAGTTGGGAAAGAAAGCTCAAGGGCTGGATAGCCTACATGATTTTCGGGGCATCCCTGTGCGCCATATTGCTTGTGCAAAGGGACTTAGGCGCGATGCTGCTCTACTTCATGCTGATAATGGCGATGTTTACCGCAGGCACGGGCAAGTGGCGGCTCAGCCTCCTGGCTATTCTGATAGCCGCTGGGCTCGGCGTGCTGTTCGTGTCCGTAAGCGACAGGGTCGAGGGCTTCGGCTACATCGCCACGCGAATAGATATATGGAAAAGCCCATTCAGCGGCAAGCACGAGGAGAGCCGCCAGATAGTGCAGGGGCTAATGTCTGTTTCAAGCGGCGGGCTCTTCGGGGCGGGGCTGGGACTGTCCTATGCCCGAAAGGTGGCCGTTGTAGGCTCGGATTACATTTTTGCTGCGGTGTGCGAGGAGTTCGGCATGCTGTTCGCCCTGGCCGTTATACTCATATACGCGCTGCTTGCGGTATTGGGCATGCGGCAGGCGATGAATGCGAGGAGCCGTTTTCACGCGCTGTTGGCCTTCGGCTGTGCATTTGAAATATTCAGCCAGATGCTGCTTATAGTCAGCGGTAATTTGAACATTCTGCCGTTGACGGGCGTGACGCTGCCTTTCGTCAGCGAGGGCGGCTCTTCGCTCATGGGCAGCATGCTCATGATGGGCATGATGCTTGGCGTAAGCAGCATAAACGCGCAGGACGAATACGACGACCTGATGCGCCTGACCTCAGGAAGGGGGCGTGGCAGATGAAGCAGACCCGCCGCCTGATACGTCTGTTTTCGCTGGCGCTTTGCGCCGTGGCCGTGCTGGTCGCCGTGACATATGTGACCATGGTCAGAACAAACTCCGACCGCTGGCTCAACAGCGCCCAGAACGTGCGCCTGCAGGAGGCGCGAAAAAATACCAGGCAGGGCACAGTATACGACAGCGCCATGACCCGCCTCGCCTGGAGCGATGCGGTGGGAGAGCGCAGCTACATAGACGATAAAAGCGTGCGTCTCGCCATGTCCCACACAATCGGCGACCAGAAGGGCATGAGCGAGACGGGCGTCGAAAACCGACACGCAACCACGCTGTTGGGGCTTAACGACATAACCGGCAGGGATAAGACGATACAGCGCCTCATGGGCGGCGACCCCGTGGGATACGACATAGTGCTCACGGTGAACGCCGAAATGTGCGCCTACGCCGCGAGCCTGTTCCCCACGGGCAGCAGGGGCGCGCTGGCGATTATCAATTACAAAACCGGCGCGGTGCTTGCCAAGGTCTCGCTGCCCGCCTTCGATCCCGCAGATATGAGTGCGTATGTAGAGGACACCTCGTACTACGACCGCGTGCTTCAATACCGCTATGCTCCGGGCTCCACATTCAAAATTGTCACTCTCACCTCCGCCCTTGAAAACATACCAGGCGTAGCCTCAAAGACATTCTCCTGTGAGAGCGTCTGGAGCTTTGCCGGCAGCACGATACGCTGCGCGGGCGGCAAGGCGCACGGCAGCATTAATCTGAACAAGGCGTTTTCCGAATCCTGCAACGTGACCTTCGCCAAGCTCGCCTACGAGATAGGAGCGAGCAACCTGAAGACCACTGCGGAGAATTTCGCGTTCAACGATAACTTTTTGTTCGAGGACATAGTGCTCTATCCTTCCGGCTGCCTCTCCGTCTCTCAGAGCGTGAGCGAGGTGATACAGACGGGCTTTGGCCAGGGCACCACTCAGGCCACACCCCTGCACATGGCTATGATAGCCGGCGCAATCGCCAACGGCGGCGAGATGATGGAACCGCGGCTTATACGCGAGGTGCGCCGTCAGAACGGGGGCAGCGTAAGCCATATGACTCCCCGCCTTTACAAGCGCGTCACGGACGCGGACACCGCCCGCGAGGTGGCCTATTACATGTATCAGGCCGTTCAGAGCGGCACAGGCACCGCCGCGCGTATCTCGGGCTACAGCGGCAGGGTCTGCGGCAAGACCGGCTCAGCCGAGACCACAAACGACAAGGAAGCCGCCACAAACGCGTGGTACGTAGGCTTTCTCTATGGCGACGAGGAGCATCCTTACGCCATAGCGGTTATAGTTGAACAGGGTGGAAGCGGCGGCTCGGCAGCGGCGCCCATCGCCTCCAAAGCCCTTAAAAAAGCCATAGAACTTAATCTGTACTGATCGACCTTACGCGAAAGGGGCAAAAAACAACATGGACGTAAAGCAGCTTGCCGACAAGGTATTGGACAACGTAGCAAAGGTTATAGTGGGCAAGGACAAGGAAATCAAACTCATTTTGACGGGCGTGATAGCGGGCGGCCACGTGCTAATGGAGGACGTGCCCGGCACAGGCAAGACCGTGATGGCGAAGGCACTGGCCGCGTCCATAAGCTGCGACTTCAAGCGCCTGCAGTTTACGCCGGACCTGCTGCCCTCGGACGTCACGGGCTTGAGCGTATACGACGCCAAGCAGGGCGACTTCGTGTTTAAGCCCGGCCCCGTGTTCACAAACGTGCTGCTCGCCGACGAAATCAACCGCGCTACCCCCAGAACTCAGAGTGCCCTGCTCGAGTGCATGGAGGAAAGGCAGGTGACCGTTGACGGCAAAACCATGAAGCTTGACGACCCCTTCCTCGTAATAGCCACACAAAACCCCATAGAAACGCAGGGCACCTTCCCTCTGCCCGAGGCGCAGCTGGACAGATTTTTGATGAAGCTGAGCTTGGGCAGGCTCAGCCGCGAGGACGCGGTAAACGTGCTTGACAGGTTTGTGAAGAACGACCCGCTAAAGTCGCTTGAGCCGGTCTGCGCGGTGGGCGATGTGATAAGTGCGCGCAGGGAATGTGAAAACTGCCTGGTCAGCCGCCCGGTGATGGAGTACATAGCTGAGCTTTGCCGCAACACTCACTCTGCCGAAGGCGTTATGCTTGGCGTAAGCCCAAGAGGCATGCTCGCGTTGATGCGAGCGGCGCGCGCCTACGCCATGATAAGCGGTCGCGACTTCGTTACGCCCGACGACGTAAAGGAGCTGGCGCTGCCCGTGCTCAGCCACAGGCTGGCGGTCAAGGCCATATACGGCCAGAAGGACGCCGCCGACAACGCCGTAAAACAGGCCATGGAGATGACCGAAGCACCCACCGAGAGCCTGAAGCAATAGGAGACAAGCATGAGCATATTGTGGCTTATGGTGTTAAGCGGCGTGCTCGTGGCACTGCAGGCGCTCATATTCGGCATAAACAACCTCAAACGCTTCAGCTACTCGCGCAGCTTCTCCAAGGTGACCGCCTTCGAGGGTGAAAAGGTGGAGCTTGTCGAAAGCATACGCAACGAAAAGCTGCTGCCTGTGCCGTGGCTGCGCGCCGAAAGCCGCATACCTGAGCCGTTGGCCTTCGCCAAGGAATCGCTCAATACGGGTCACGAGGTGAGCGGGGGCATGTACCACCGAAGCATGTTTTACCTGCCGCCCATGTGCGCCATAACCCGTCACCACGAGGTGACGCTCACGCGCCGCGGCGTGTATCAGGCGGGCAGCGTGGCGCTGTCCACGGGCGATCTGTTTTCGCTCGCCCGCAGGCGGCGCCAGATGGAGTTCGACTGCGGCATAGAGGTGTATCCGCGCCTGCTGAGCGAGGACGAATTGCCAGACCCGACCAACAGATGGCTGGGCGATGCTATCGTGCGCAGGTGGATAATGCCTGACCCATTTCTGGTAAACGGCATAAGGGATTACCGTCCCGGAGATCCCATGAGGGACGTGCACTGGAAGGCCAGCGCGAGGACGGGCGAGCTTAAAGTAAAAAACCGAGACTACACCACTGACCCAAAGGCACTCGTGGTATTGAACATACAGGCCACGCGCCAGCAGTGGAGCAATGTGCCCTCGCAGCACGTTGATATGATTGAAAGAGGGATATCCATCGCCGCCACGCTGTGCTTGAGAGCCCTCAGATACGGACTCAGCGCGGGCTACGCTTCAAACGCCTGCCTGCTCGGCACGCACGGCTCTGGCAAGGGCATATTCGTGTCCAGCGCCGGCGGCAACGCTCAGGCGGACAAGCTGCTCGACGCGATGGCCAGAACAGAGCTTTTCATGGAACTGAGCATACAGACGTTTCTGAATTCGCTCGAGGACATCAGGGGCGAGGACATACTTGTGATAAGCGCCTACATCGACGACGAGCTCAAGCAATCCATGGAGGAACTGAGGCGGCGCGGCAACACGGTGTCATTGTACTATATGCAGGGAGGCGCGAAGGCATGATGAAAAACGAACGCCTCGCGCGCGGGGCAATGTACCTGCTGGCGATGATGCCCCTGTACGGCTTCATCACTCATTTTTTTGTGGCGTGGCAATGGCTTGTGTTTGTGTGCGCGGCAATTGCGGTGATTATTGGGTTCGCTGTAGCCTCGCTGCCAAAGTACGTGGGCAATTACAGCGAAACGGAGATAATCTCATACGAAGGCGGCCTTAACCGCGGCAGCGATCCCAATCCTGACCGCGAGAGTCGTCACGAGACCGTAAAGGAGGGCAAGCGTTACCCCGTAAGGCTGCCGGTGGCGATAGCCGTGTTGCTGATTAGCATGCTTTTGCTCGTGTTTATACCCAAGGCCGCCTACGAAAGAGACGGCTATATGCTCTTCAGGGTGATATTTATAGCCCTGACTGCGGTGCTCGAGGCCATATGCATGGGTTCGGTGGCGGGCGAAAACAGCTTCTGGACAGAGCTGCCGGGCGTAGCCATAGGCTTTGTGGGCTACCTGCTAAACGCCATTTACATCGCCGCGGCGAAGCTTGAGGGCTTGTACGCTACGGGCATGGGCATATTCGCGCTGGTGTTTCTCTACGCCGGCTTCATGTGCTTAAATCGCGCCTCCATAAGCAGCGAGTCGAGCGTGGGCACAGGTACGAGCAGCGCACCCAAATCCCTGCTCAGCCGAAACCGCCGCGCCGTGCTTGTATTCGCTTCGCTTATAAGCCTTATATCCTTCGTCAAGCCCGTAAGGGAAGGCGCGATGTGGCTGCTTCGCTGGATACTCGTGTTCTTCAAGTGGCTTGCGTGGCTGCTCAGGGGCGGCAAGGAGGTCGACAAGGGCGATCTGAACCGCCTGCTCGAGATGCAGGGCTTCATGGAGGAGGTGCCCCCCGAGGAGGTCGAGCAGATGGAGGAGGAGCTTGAGCAGCTCCACACGACCGTATGGGACAAGATATTCGTGTATGCGTTCTTCGGCCTGCTCGCTCTGGGACTCGCCTTTCTCATTTACAGCCTCGCCATGCGCAAAATCAAGCGGGACGGCTACCTCATAAGGCGCAAAAGGCGCGTTGCGGGCGAAGGCTACTACGACGAAAAGGAGGAGCTCGACAGCGGTGAGGTCAGGGAAAAATACCGCCGCAAGGGCTTCTTCAAGAGCCTGTTCAACCGCGAAACGCCCTGGGATAAATTGAGCGGCCGCGAAAAGGCGAGGCGGCTGCTGAAGGTGCTCTACCGCAAAAAGCAGTCCGGCATACAGAACTTAAAGAGCCTCACCGCGGGCGAAGCCTTGAATCGCATGGACTTGAAAGGCGACACGGCGCAAAAGACGCTCTCCGCCTACGACGCCGCGCGCTACAGCGAGCACGACGTGGACAGCGAAAAAATGGACGAGCTCAGAAGGGAGCTTAAGCTTTGAACGAACAGCTTGAATGGAAGATAAAGACTCTGCCGGACAGCCCGGGCTGCTATCTGATGAAAGCGGGCGGGCAGGTCATCTACGTGGGCAAGGCCAAAAACCTCAAAAACCGCGTAAGGCAATACTTCCATGCCTCCTCGAACCACACGCCCAAGGTCAGGGCAATGGTTGAAAAAATCGAGGACTTCGACATAGTGCTTGTAGACGGCGAGCTCGAGGCGCTAATACTCGAGTGCAACCTGATAAAAAAGTACATGCCGCGCTACAACATTTTGCTCAAGGACGACAAGCACTATCCCTTCATACGTATAGACTTAAACGAGCCCTTTCCGGCGATACGCATCGCCCGCACCGCTCAAAAGGACGGCGCCAGGTATTTCGGCCCGTACATAGGCGCGATGGCCGTGCGGGAGGTGATGGACACCGTGCGCTCGGTTTTGCCTGTAAGGCACTGCGTTAAAACGCTGAACCCGAACAAAAAACAGCGCCCGTGCCTGCACCACCAGACCGGCGAATGCTGCGCGCCCTGCGCAGGCCTGGTGAGCGAGGAGGAGTATGGCGGCTACATTCAGCAGGTTATTCGCTTCCTGTCCGGTCATCCGGAGGAGGTGCTTGCCGAGCTCAAAAGCCGCATGATGAGCGCGTCGCAAAGCCTGAACTACGAGCGCGCCGCCGTCTACAGGGACAGGATACAGGCGGTGAACGACATAATGCAGCGTCAGAAGGCACAGTCCGCGGGAGACGATGAAAGGGACATAATCGCCTGCATGCCCTGCATGGACGACCAGCTGGTGCAGCTCATGCGCACGCGCGAGGGCAAGCTTCAGGCCTCGGACATGTTTACGCTCGAGGGCGCGGCCAGGGAGGAGCCGGGCGAGGTGCTTTTGCGCTTCATGACCCAGTACTATTCCTCGGCAAACCCGCCCGCGCGCGAGGTGCTCGTGAGCGCCGACATAAACGATTTTCAGACGCTCGAGGATCTGCTAAGCGAGACCGCGGGCAGAAGAGTGCGCCTGATTCTGCCCCAGCGCGGCGAAAAGGCTGCCCTCATCCGCATGGCGGAGAAGAACCTTGCCGACGAAAAAAACAAGATCGAATCGCGCCGCGAAAAGCAGCTTGAGCGCACAATAGGGGCGCTGAACGAATTGGCGTGGGAGCTCGGCCTCGACAATACGCCGCGCCGCATAGAGGGCTACGACATTTCAAACACTCAGGGCGCCCAGTCCGTCGCCAGCGAAGTGGTTATGATAGACGGCGTGTGCGCGCACGACCAGTACAGGCATTACCGCATAAAGACCGTGGTAGGCGCAAACGACTTTCAGAGCATGTACGAGACCATCACGCGCCGCTTCACTCACGGTCTCAAGGAAAAGGAGGACAGGCTGGCGCAGGGGCTCGACCCGAAAGACGGCAGCTTTTCTGACCTGCCCGACCTTCTGCTTATTGACGGCGGCAGGGGACAACTCAACATGGCCATAAAGGCCATGCAGGACATAGGCGTGAGCGTGCCCGCCTTCGGCCTTGCCGAGCGCGTGGACGAAATCGTTTTGCCGGATCAGGAGGACACCATATTCCTCGACCGTCATTCGCCTGCCCTGCATTTGATTGAACGCCTGAGAGACGAGGCGCACCGCTTCGCCATCACACACCACAGAAAGCTGAGAACCTCGCACTCTATCGCCTCGCGCCTCGAGCAGATACCCGGCATAGGTCCCAAGCGCAGAAAGGCGGTGCTTACGCACTTCAAAACCGTAGAGCAGCTGAACAGCGCCTCCATCGATGAAATCGCAAAGGCAGACGGCGTGGGGGAGAAGTACGCAAGGCTGATTTACGACTTTCTGCATCCTGCAGAGGCAAACGGAAATACCGCTAAAGACGAAGCGCCGGGCAAGCAAACCGATGGCGCGGACGAATGATACAGGCGCAAAGCCTGACGATACAACACGCCGAGGCAGAGAAAACCATGGATCTTAACAACGTATATTTTGTTATAGGAACGTCTTACGCGGGCAAATCCACCATAGTCAGGAATCTTGCAAAAAAACATAATGGGATCGCGCTTGAAGAGAACTATCACGACGCAAAGCTGCCGGAGCTTGACAAAAATGAATTCCCGGGGCTGACTTACACCCGCGATCTCAAAGACTGGCATGAGTTCATAAGGCGCACGCCGGACGAATATGTCACATGGCTGAACAACACCACGAAGGAATGTGAAATCGTCGAGCTTGAGATAATCGAAGAGCTGCTGAAAAAGCCCGAGGCACGTGAAAAGAGAATCTTTGTGGACACAAACATCTGCATCGACACGCTCCACAGAATTTCTGACAGTCGGCACGTGCTCGTGATGCTGGCCGATCCTGAAGTTGGGATACACCGCTTTTTTGACCGGCCTGATCCCGAAAAGCAGTTCCTTTACCGCCTCATGCTGGAGGAGCCTGACCCTCAGGCTGCGCTCGACAATTACAGGGAAATCCTCAAACGAATATGCTCCGAGGAAAGCTACCGTGAGCTTCTGAACAGTGGCTTTCCGGTCATCTTCCGCGACGAAAACAGGAGCGAGGAGGAAACGGTGCTGTTGGCTGAACAGATATTCGGTATATAATTCACAGTGCGACCGGGGAGTCACAAAGATTTTTACTGCGAAGCGCAGAAGAAAGAATGGCGGAGATAATTCGCAAGGACTTTAATTGAGAGCTGGCGTATGCCGGTATCATCAACAGAACACGGTCATGCTCCCGCCAACTGCATAAAAAGCTCCCTGGATATAAGCAGGGAGCTTTTTGTGGTTGAATTATCACGCCTGAGGCGCGGCCTCGCTCAGCACGCTGTTTGCCCATTTTACTATGCTGTCGCTGAAGAACCAAAGCATGATGGCGGCTGCGGCGATGAGAAGCAGGCTCAGTATCAGCGCTGCCACAGCAAAGTGGCGCTTTGTGGCTGTCCTGGCAAACGATATGCTGAATATGAAAAACAGTATGTTCACGCCCGGAATTACGGAAATCAGCAGCGTGATGAACCAGTTGAACACTGAAATATCAGGCACATTTGCGGTCTTGTTCTTTTTTTTGCTCATAGCGGGACTCCTTGCGCTTAATCTTTACCTCAGCATTATAGCGCAAATATTACAAAAAGTCAAATATAATTGTAAAAATTATGAAATATTTAACGGGGACCGTCAGGATTTTCAGAAGTTCAGCCCGGCGCGCACCCGGTTTATGCTGCGCTGCAGCTTTTCCACGTCCACGCTGCCGTCTGGGTTGACCGATGTGCTCTCTACCGTGGCGGTGCCGCAGTAGCCAATTTGCTTAAGCAGAGAGAACACGCGCCCAAAATCCACCTTGCCTTCGCCTATATGCATTATGGGCAGACGACTCATGTCGGGCAGTATGTCCGAATCGTTCATATGCAGATGGCAGATTGCGCCGCTTGAAAGCAGATTGACGTACTTTTCGGTTTCGAGCAGCTCGTTTTCGCCGTGAAGATGCGCCATCTTAGTGTCGTATGTGAAGCGCGCAAAAGGAAACAGCCTGTGCATCTTCTTAAGATGATCGAGGCACACGTTTTTTATGCAGGTCACGTTTTCGGTGGTGAGCAATATGCCCTCGCGCGCGGCGAGCTCGTGCATTTCTTCGTACAATTCGAGGGAGGCGTCAAAATTCTCGTCGGAATGGGGGCCGTTCCACAGGTGCAACACCAGCTTTTTGCTGCCAATCTCGCAGGCGGTTTCGAGGTCGCGGCGGAACAGTGCCATAGCCTTTTCGCGCCCTTCAAGACCGAATTCGCTCAGCGTCTCGCCGATTTGCTTATCCATGTGGGTCACGGGGAAGTACAGGCGCGTGCCTTTGAGAAATCGCCTCAGCTCCTTAACCTCGTCGCTCCACACGAAGTACATCAAAAACTCCACGCCGTCCGTTTCCAGCATGCGCGGGTACTTGTCTATAAGATGATAATCCCTGCCGTTGTTTCGCGTGATGAACGCGCCGTTTGATACGTAAACCGGTATCATAAGCCTCCGCCCAGCTTTTTAAGCGCCTGAAATACTATGTCGTTGGTCTTTTCAAAACCGCTTCCCACCGAGGATACGGCTCTTGCCGCCTCAGCGGAAGCGTAGCCCAGTGCCATAAGCGCCTCGATAGCCTCGGCCTGCGCGCTCTCGCTCCTGGGCACGAAGCGCTCCTGCGATGATACGGCGGTGAGCTCGTCGTTGCCCACCTTGTCCTTAAGCTCCAGGATCAGCCTCTGGGCGGTCTTTTTGCCTATGCCCGGCGCGCGCGCGAGGCTGTTGGCGTCGCCGGTAACGAGAGCCACGCTCAAATCGTGCACGCTGAGGGTGCTCAGTACACCCAGTGCGCTCTTGGGCCCTATGCCGCTTACGCCCGTCAGGCGAAGAAACATCTTTTTTTCTTCCTTGCTTATAAAGCCGTACAGCTCCATTGCGTCCTCGCGCACGGCCAAATAGGCGTAAAGCTTCGCGTTTTTGCCTACGGCGGGACAGGCCGCGATGGTGGCGGAGCTGCATGAAAGCATGTAGCCTACGCCGCCGCAGTCTATAACCACGCTATCGGGATTTTTTTCGCTGACGATGCCGTCGATATGCGCTATCATTTGTACCTCGGATTAAATGTTCGTCGTTTAACAATGCCGCCGGGCGGCAAAGCGCCGCCCGCGCGATATGCCTACTTGATTTTGTACATTTCCTTTGCGTGCAGACAGTTGCTGTGGGTGATCGCGGCGGCGAGCGCGTCGGCCGCGTCGTCGGGCTTTACTATTTCGTCCATATGCAAAAGAAGCTTTACCATCTGCTGCATCTGCTGCTTTTCCGCCCTGCCGTAGCCGGTAATCGCCTGCTTTATCTGAAGCGGCGTATACTCGTACAGGTTTTCCGTGTACTGCGCCGCTGCCGCGAGCGCCGCTCCTCTTGCCTGCGCGACCGCTATGCCGGTTGTGATGTTCTGGGCAAAAAACAGCTCTTCAAAGGCGATGTCTTCGGGCTGATATATGTCTATCAGCTGCTTCATTCCCGTGTATATGGAGCGCAGCCTCTGGGGAATGGGGGAGTGCGCCGCGGTCGATATGCAGCCGTAGGTCAGCACCCTGTACTTCCCGGCGGTGTAATCTATCACGCCGTAGCCCATCAGAGCCAGCCCGGGGTCTATGCCAAGTATTACCACTTCAGCCTCCCCGCCTTTCGCTGCCCAGATATATCGTCTCGCCGTAATCCAGCAGCAGGGGCAGGTTGTCCCTTATCACCTTGGGGAAAAGGCTGGCTTCCTTTGCCTTTTTGACGTCTATCCACTCCATGCCCACCTGATAGGCGTCCCTTTCCACGGGCTCCCTTGGCGGTATGTCGCTCAAGTATCTGCACAAAAAAACAAAGTACATCTTGTGGGCGTTTACATTGCCCTCATGAACGTTTGAAACGCGTTCATATATGGCGCTCAGCCGCATGGGCTCAACGCTGAGGCCGGTTTCCTCCATAACCTCACGCCTGACCGCTTCAGTCAACAATTCACCGTCATGCTGTCCGCCTCCCGGCAGGGCATAGTACACCCCCAGCCGCGACACGCATTTATTGAACAAAAGCTTCCCGTCATGCAGTATTAGCGCCTTGGCTGAATTTCGGATTGCCATATGCAACATCCTTTCAGGCCACGGCCCAAGTCATTTTGAGTATATTATACTCTGTCAAATAAGGTTTCGCAAGTTGTTCGGGAAAATCAATTAAGCAGTTATTGTTAAAAAATAAAAACCTATTGACAGAATAGCCCCCCTGTTATATAATATCATATGTCGGTCGGGCACGTTGTGCTCGGTTGACTATTGGCGAATGGTGTAACGGCAACACTCACGACTCTGACTCGTTCATTCTAGGTTCGAATCCTAGTTCGCCAGCTTCCTGCCTCTATAGTCAAGCGGTTAAGACGTCGCCCTCTCACGGCGAAGACC
>JAFPYA010000280.1 GCA_017412445.1 Clostridia bacterium | reverse complement strand
GCCCTTACCGTCTGCATAGACGACAAGCTCATGCTTGAGCTTGGGATTATACTGTGACAGACAAGGCTGCTTAAACCTGCCAAGTCGAGGCAACACCTTGAATTTACGCTAAAAAACGCCTTGCGAGCCCCAAATGACCGCCCGCACATGTGCTAAAAACAGACTGCACCCCGCGCTTTCGGAAATCGAATGCGCGGGGCGCAAGTTTATGCAGTTCGAGATTTATTACTTTTTCTTGCTGAAGAAGGCCTTAATCTTGGCGATGAAGCCGGTGGCCTGCTTGGCGGTGTCTTCGAGGTTGAGCTTGGCCTTGATGCCGTCTACGATGGACTTGAGGGCGCCGCTGTCGAGGTCGATGTTGCCCAGCAGGGACTTAACGGTGTCCAGGGGGTTGCTCTTGAACTTGTTCAGCAGGCTGCTGTCGCCGCTGATTTTGCTTACGAGATCGGTAATAGTCTTCTGAATATCCATAAATGTCATCCTTTCAAGGAAAAATTCTCCTGCCAAGGGAGTATACATTTATTATAATCGCAAAGGTTATATTTTTCAAGAGCCAAGGTAAAAATATTATGAATTTCAATACAGCGTTCGGCCTTGATGTTCAAAAACCGAAATTCAGGTTTACTTTATGCAGCTTGTGTGATAAAATATTCCCAAATTAATGGTACGCGGAGGTGCGGCGTGAGCGGATTCAATGTGGCGGCGGTGTTCAGCGACGGGTGCGTGCTGCAAAGGGGCAAGCCGGTCAGGCTGTTCGGCGAGTGCGGTGACGGTGACAGGGTCGAGGCTCGGCTGCTTCTGCCGGACGGAAGGGAGCTGGCTGGCGAAACGATTGGAAAAAACGGACGCTGGCTTGTGACGCTTGGCGAGCTTGAGGCCTGCAAGGGCTTGACGCTGCTTGTGAAATGCGCAAATGAGGAAAGGTGCTTTACCGACGTGGCCGTGGGCGAGGTGTGGCTGTGCGGCGGGCAGAGCAATATGGAGTTTGAACTGCAAAACTGCACGAGCGGCGAACACCATCTGAAAAACGATCACCCGGACGTGCGCTTTTACTATACGCAGAAAAAGCTTATGAGCGACGAAGACTTCTTTGAGCGCGAGGCCGAAACCGGCTGGAGCAAATTTTCGCCCGAAAGCGCAAAATGCTGGTCGGCCGTGGGCTATATATTCGCCGAAAAGCTCAGCCGCGCGCTGGGCATGACCGTGGGCTTGATCGGCTGCAACTGGGGCGGCACCAGCGCGAGCTGCTGGATGGACGAGGAGGCTCTCGGCGAGGACTGTGACACGGCGTCATATCTGAGGGATTACGAAAAGGCGATAGAGGGCAAGAGCCGGGAGCAGCAGACCAAAGAGTACCGCGAATACGAGCGTTACGCGGATGAGTGGAACGCAAAGTACGCCGAGCTGCTCAAAATTAAGCCCGGCATAGACTGGGGTGAGGCCGAAAAGGCGCTGGGGCCCAACCGCTGGCCGGGGCCTATGAACTATCTGAACCCGTTCAGGCCGTCGGCGCTGTACCACAGCATGCTTGAGCGCGTATGTCCTTATACGCTCAGAGGCTGGCTGTTCTATCAGGGCGAAAGCGACGATCACAAGCCAAACACCTATTACAAGCTCTTTAAGCGCATGATTCGCTCGTGGCGCGATATGTGGCAGGACGACGCACCCTTCCTTTACGTGCAGTTGCCCGGCCACAGGTATCTGACCGAGCCGGACTACAGGCACTGGTGCCTTATACGAGAGGCGCAGCGCGAGGTCGAACGCGACGTAAAGGACGCTTACATGATCTGCGCGATAGACGCGGGCGAGCCCAACGACATCCACCCGAAGGACAAGGAGCCGATAGGCGAGCGCCTGTACCGTTTGGCCATGCACAGGGTGTACGGCCTCATGGACGCCTCTGAGGCCGAAAGCCCGCAGATGGAGAGCGTTGCGCTTTCATCTGGCGGGGCGCAGGTGAAATTCGACTGCTTCGGCGGGTGTCTGACCGTGAAGGGTGAGAACATACACGGCTTTGAGCTTTCAGGGGAGGACATGGCGTTTGCACCGGCGAGCGCGTCACTCTGTCCGGACGGCGTGAGCGTGGCCCTCAAATGGGACGGCGGCACGCCGGCTTATGTGCGCTATCTTTGGACTAACCTGCCTGAGGAGGTCAACCTCTACAGCGCGTCGGGTCTGCCCGCCGTGCCCTTCAGAACCGACGGCGAGGCGGGCAAAGCGCGCGCAGGCGAAATCCGTCAGGTGATGGAGCTGTAAAGCTGACATAAAACAACAAAATTGAAATTTTGAGGTGAGGCGTGTGATGGAGACGCTCGTGGAGCTCTACGATGAAAGACCGCTTGAAAACGTACTGAGCGTGCAGGTGTTCAGACCCAGCCGCGTGGTGTACGTGTGCCCTAAGGACGTGGCGCGGGACGGCCGCAGCCAGAAGGTGATAAAGGACTATCTGAGGTTTATAAAGTACAGGGGCGAAATCCGGTTCTGCCAGGCCGACATGTTCTCCACAAAGGACGTGCTCAGGGCGCTCAGGGAGATTTGCGCAAAATACCCTTCTCCCGTGCTGGACATAACCGGCGGCACGGATCAGGCGCTGTTTGCGGGCGGGATACTCAGCGGCGAGACGCACATACCCTCGTTTACGTATTCGCGGCGCAGCAACAAGTTTTTCTCTATAAACGACGCGCCCTTTGGCGAGGAGCTGCCCTGCGAGATCAGCCTGAAGGTTGAGGACGGCTTCGTCATGGCGGGCGGCGCGGTAAAAAAAGGGCGCGTGGACAACAATGTGCTTGGCAAATATATGAATCTGTATGAGCCGTTTTTTGACTTTTACATGCGCTGGAAGCGCGTATGGACGTCCATTATAAACTGGATGCAGAGGGCGAGCGCGTCAAACGGCGGCGCGGTTTCGCTGTATGTGGACGCGCCTGTGAGCCTGAGGTGCGACCACGGCATGGTGCGCATGGATACCGAGGCGCTCAGGGAGCTCGAGCAGCTGGGCATGATCGAGCGGCTCAACCTCGAGGACAGGGAGCGCGTGGAGTTCTCGTTTAAGGACGAGCAGGTGCGCTTCTGGCTGCGCGACGTAGGCAGCGTGCTTGAGACGATGGTGTACAAGAAGTGCCTCGACACGGGCGCATTTGACGACGTTTGCACCTCGGTGGTGGTGGACTGGCAGGGCGACCTCAAGCAGGGCAACATCACAAACGAGCTGGACGTGATGGCCACAAAGGGCATCATGCCCGTGTTCATCAGCTGCAAGACCTGCCAGATACGCACGGAGGCATTGAACGAGCTTGCGGTTTTGAGGGACAGGTTTGGCGGCCAGATTGCAAAAGCCGCCATAGTCAGCTCTTCAAAATGTCAGGCCATCACCCGTCACAGGGCGCAGGAGCTGGGCATAAGCGTGATAGACCTGGATGACCTCAAAAACGGCAGGCTTGAACACAGGCTGACAGCCCTCGCGCAGAGGCCGGTTTGACCCGCTTTAAGCCTGTTTCTCTTCTGTGCATATTCTATACTCACGCATTTTTAACGCTGAAAAATACAAAAATGCCCATTAGAGGTTTGCCAAATCGCGATTTCGGTTGTATAATATACTTGAAAGTTTGCGCGTTTATTCGCGGCACATGGAGGTAAACGTTATGGCTATTATCGATACCATTTTCGCCAAGGCAAAGAGCAACGTCAAGCACATAGTGCTCCCCGAGGGCGAGGAGACCAGAAACATTCAGGCCGCCGCAAAGGTGGTTAAGGAGGGCATCGCCGCCATCACCATGCTGGGCGACCCCGAGAAGGTAAAGGCCGAGGCGGCCAAGACCGGCACAGATCTTACCGGCATCGAAATCATAAACCCCGCCGACAGCCCCAAGACCAAGGAATACGCGGCACTGCTGTATGAGCTGCGCAAGGCCAAGGGCATGACCGAGGAGGACGCCGCCAAGAAGGCGCTCGATCCCATGTATTACGGCATACTCATGGTCAAGAGCGGCGACGCTGACGGCCTCGTTTCCGGCGCCATCCACTCCACCGCCGACATGCTGCGCCCCGCGCTTCAGATAATCAAGAGCAAGCCCGGCATCAAGACTGTGTCCAGCTGCTTCATGATCGAAAGCCCCGTGTACGGCGTGATGATCTTCTCCGACTGCGCCGTGTGCATTGATCCCAACGCCGAGGAATTGGCCAACATCGCCATCGCCGCTGCGGACAGCGCCAGGACGCTTGCCGGCCTCGACCCCAAGGTGGCTATGCTTTCCTTCTCCACCAAGGGCAGCGCCAAGCACGACAACGTGACTAAGGTACAGGAAGCCACCCGCATCGCCAGGGAGCTCGCGCCCGAGCTTAAGATCGACGGCGAACTGCAGCTCGATGCGGCCATGGTGCCCGCGGTAGGTCAGCTCAAGGCGCCCGGCAGCGAGGTTGCGGGCTACGCCAACACCCTCGTGTTCCCCGACCTTCAGGCGGGCAACATCGGCTACAAGCTCGCTCAGCGCTTCGGCAAGAGCGAAGCCTACGGTCCCATCCTTCAGGGCATAGCCAAGCCCTGCAACGACTTGAGCCGCGGCTGCTCCGCTGACGACATCGTGGCGACCGTCGCCATCACCGCAGTACAGGCGCAGTAATTATGATAAAGGGGCAAAATAAATGAAAATATTAGTCATTAACGCGGGCTCGTCCTCGCTCAAGTATCAGCTCATCGACATGGACAACCGCGAGGTCATAGCCAAGGGTCTGGCCGAGCGCATAGGCATGGACGCCAGCAGGCTCACTCACCGCTATGGCGAAAACTGCGCCGAAAAGTACATCGTGGACACCGTGTTTGAAGACCACACCGCCGCCATACAGATGGTGCTGGACGCGCTGGTTGACAAAGAGCACGGCGTGATAGCCGACGTCAGGGAAATCGGCGCGGTGGGTCACCGCGTGCTCCACGGCGGCGACAAGTTCACCGCCAGCTGCATCGTGGACGACGCCTGCAAAAACGCCATCCGCGCCTGCTATCCTCTGGGACCCTTGCACAATCCCGCCAACCTGCAGGGCATACTTGCCTGCGAGAAGGTCATGCCCGGCACGCCTCAGGTGGCCGTGTTCGACACCGCGTTCCATCAGACCATGCCGCCCAAGGCCTACATGTACGGCGTGCCCAAGAAGTATTACACCGAGCACGCGG
>JAFPYA010000279.1 GCA_017412445.1 Clostridia bacterium | reverse complement strand
CCACGAGCAGGCACAGGCTCAGCAGCAAAGCAATCAATTTCTTCATACCGAATACCTCCTTAATTCTATGAGCATATTATATCATATGTCAAAGCGGATTTCAAGCTCCGCCGGACTTTCTGAACTCTAAACGTCTATCTGTCGTAAAAGCCCGCGTAGGTCAGGTCCTTTATGTTGTGATGAATCACATCGTAGCCGTAGCCGAAGGAGCGCACGTTCATGCCGAGGTAGAGGCTTAAGTGATTTACGGGGTCGCTTAAGCAGTAGGCGCAGGCCGCGCCGTCCCAGCCGAACTCGCCTATGGGGCTTGACGAGCCCTTGCCCGCGTTCACCCTTACGCCCAGAGCGTATGTGTACGAGGGGCCGAAGTGGTTCATGACCTTAAAGTCGTTGTACCTTATCTCGTCGCTCAGCTGCGGCGTTGACATCAACCTTATGCTGTCCTCTGTAAGTATGCGCCGGCCGCTTGCGCCCACGCCCCCGCAGCTCAGCGCGTCCATGAGCAGTATGTAGTCGTTCACGGTGCTGTAAAGCCCCGCGCCGCCGCTTTCGTAGTTTTCGGTAAGGCGGTACTCGCATATGTTGCCCTCGGGCTTGACCACGCTTTTGCCGCTTGCACCGTCAAAAACGTACTGTACGGCGAACTCACTCAGGTTTTCGCCCCTGAAGCCCGTATTTTTGATGCCCAGCGGCTCAAAAATGTTCCTCTTTAAATATTCAGAATAGGTTAAGCCCGTCGCGGCCTCTATCACGCCCGCAAGCACGTCGTGGCAGAGGCTGTACTGAAAGTGCGTGCCGGGGAAGAAGTCCAGCGGCTCCTCCGCCAGGGCGTTGAGCATGGTCAGCGTGTCCGCCTTGCCAAGGCTGTACATTTTGCACTTTTCAATCGATGGCGCGTGCAGGTCGTAGTTGAAGCCCGCGGTCATTGTGAGCAGCTGGCGTATGGTCATGGGCTGCTTAAAGGAGCGGATGTGACCGTGGTCGTTCACGCTCATGAGCATGTAGGGCGGCAGGTACTTGCCCACCGGGTCGTCCAGGGCGAACACGCCCCTTTCCACACACTGCATGGCTGCGGTGGCGGTGAAGACCTTGGTGGCGGAGAAAATCCAGTATTTTTCGTTCCCGCTGAGCTTTACGCCGTTTTCCCTGTCCTTATAGCCCGCAAAGTGGCGGAAAATCTGGCTGTGCTCCCTGTAGACAATAAGGTCGATGCCCGGCACCACCGCGGTGTCGAGAGAATCCATGTAGCTTTTGAGCGCCTCAAAATTCATGTTTTCACCCCTTGGAAAGAAAATCTGCTATAGCTGCCCTGGCTTCGGAAAGATAATCCCCGCCCATATCCAG
The DNA here is from genome assembly GCA_017412445.1 of Clostridia bacterium. Classification (GTDB taxonomy): domain Bacteria; phylum Bacillota; class Clostridia; order Christensenellales; family Aristaeellaceae; genus RUG14130. Next base: position 1,822 of record JAFPYA010000279.1, on the reverse strand, counting down.
CCACTTTATGCTCTTGTCGCGCTTAAACCAGGTCATTTGGCGCTTGGCGAAGCGCTTTATGGCGAGGCTCAGCTCAGAAAGCATCTCGTCCTCGCTCGCCCACTCTCCCGTGAGGTATTGTGTTATATAGCGGTATTCGAGCCCGAGCTTGAGCAAAAACTCGTCGCTTACGCCGTTTGCGCGAAGAATACGCACCTCGTCTATCATGCCCTCGGCGCTTCTGCGGGTCAGGCGCTCGTCTATGCGCTTTTTGAGCGTCTCCCTGTCCCAGCCCACGCCTATGGTGAGCGTGTCGTATCTGGGCGAAAAAGCGGGCGCGGCGTCGTCGCCGTCGTGCAGCTTTTCCAGCACGCGCATCACGCGGTTGCGGTTCTTTCTGTCGATTTCGATGTCCGGCAGCTTGCTTATGAGCATTTCGTAAAGCTCCGGCGTGGTCAGCTTTTCAAGCTCGTCGCGGTAGGCGAGGTCAGGCATTTTGTCGCTCAGCTCGTAGCCCTTTACCACGCTTTCCACGTACAGCCCCGTGCCGCCCACGAGCATGGGCAGGCGTCCCCGGGCGATAATGTCGTCTATCGCCCTGTAGGCAAGGCGCTGAAAGTCCGCCATGGAAAAGAATTCGCCCGGCTCGGCCACGTCCAGCAGATGATGCCTGACGCCCCTCATGCCCTCTAAGGTAATTTTGCCGCTGCCCAGGTCCAGACCCCTGAACACCTGACGGCTGTCGGCGGAGACGATCTCGGCGCCAAAGGCGAGCGCCAGCTCCACGCCCAGCGAGCTTTTGCCCGAGGCATTCGGCCCGACTATCGCAACCAGCTTATCCATTATGCGTCTCGCCGTTCAGCGGCGGCCTCCTGAAATAGTAGGGCGCAAACAGCGCAAGGCAGGCCGCGCACACGGCAGCGCAGATGTAAAACACGCTCTGGCGTCCCATAAGGTCGCTTAGCACGCCGCCCCCGAAGTAGCCTATCACCCGCGCCACGCCAAAGCCGAACACGCTTATGAGCAGCTGGCCGCCCGCCTTGCGGTTTTCGGGCACGGTGGCCTGCACGTATTTGGACACGGTGACCGTGATGACTATAAAGCCGAAGGAGTGGAAGACCTGGCTCAGCATAGCGACCACGGGGCTGCCCGTGGTGGCAACGATCAGCCACCTCGCGGTCATGAACAGCGCGGCCACGCACATGAGCCTGCCCGCACCGTACTTTTTGAACATTTTGTCGCTCATCAAAAGGAACGGCACCTCGCTGGTGGAGGAGATGAAGTACGCCCAGCCCACGTATGCCCCGCCTCCCAGATCGTCCCTGAGCAGGGGCGAAAAGAAGGCGTAGAAGTAGCCGTAGGTGATCTGCAGAGGCACCATGAGGCAAAAGAGCATCAAAAGCTCCCTGTCCTTGAACAGGCCGAACATGCGCTCCGCCCGCCTCCGGCTCTCGCCGCCCCTTACGCGCGGCAGATACAGGGCGCTGAGGGCTATCACCGCGCACATCGCGGCCGTCGCGTACACGGCAGAGGATGAGCCCAGCGCGTTTTGCACGTAGCCGAACAGCGCCGCCACCACCGCAAAGCTGAGCCCGCCCGCCATGCGCACGGGGCCGAAGGGGCGGCTCTCCCTGTCCAGCGCGGTCAGAACTATCGAGTCCCCCATCGGCTGGATACTTGTGTAAAACGCGGAGAACGCGCACATTATTATCAGCACGTAGGCAAAGGCGTTGTTGAGCCTGACCGAAAGCATTATCGCGCCCGAGCACAGGAACATGAAGAACAAAAGGTAGTTTCGCGTTTTTGCCCTGTCGCCCAGATGCCCCCAGACTATCATGCTTGG
>JAFPYA010000278.1 GCA_017412445.1 Clostridia bacterium | reverse complement strand
CTGCTTGTGCTGCTGCTTGCGCTCACGGTCTATTTCGGCATGAACGGCACCTGGCAGGCTGCGCTGCCGATTTACGCGGTGGCCATACTCACAAAACCGCAGGCGCTTATGTTTGGGCCAATCGGCCTAGTGGCCGTGATTGCGGATTGCACAAATCACAAGGGGAGCATATGGCGTGCGGCAATAGGTTTTGCCGGCGCGGTATCGACGATAGTACTTATTTCCGTTCCGTTTGCCTACTTTGAAGGTTTATACAGAGAAGAACCTCGCTTGCTTCTGTATATAACAAAATGGCCGTGGGAAAAGCTGTTGGGCACCGCTGCAAGCTACAATTACATGACAATCAACGCCTGCAATCTGTACGCGTTGCTCGGCAAAAACTGGTCAAGCATGGCAGGCAGCAGCCCCGATCGCTTCCGCTTCTTTGCTTGGTTCATGTTTGTCGCTTCTTATATTTATGCGTCACTTGTTTGCATAGGCAGCACTGTTAAGGCCAGGAAGCAAGCACAAACCAATATACGCGGCTGCAAAAACCTGGCGCTTGCAGGCACTGTGCTTATAAGTCTGCTGTTCACGTTTGCGCCGATGATGCACGAGAGATACCTCTTCCCCGCGCTTATGCTGAGCCTGCTCGCATACCGCCAGCATAAGGATAAGCGCCTTATGGTGTATTTCATAACCGTCAGCGTTACACAGTTTATGAACATCGCCCTTGTGCTTGAATGGGGCGGCTACAGCGGCCTTGGCAACCTTCAGGACAGCGAGAAAATCTTAAACAACATAATTTCTGCGCTCAATATAGCTGCAACTCTGTTTATCTGCTGGACAGCCTTCGACATAAGCCTCGGCTGGAAGCTTAAGGGCAAGCACTCTGCCGGCAGTGAAAAGCTTAAGCTCAAATCGATCGAATTCATCGTGTTTGCCGTCGTGATCGCTGCGTATTCGGTTGTCGCATTTTTGAACCTCGGCTCCCCCTCCACGCCCGAAAGCGGTTATACAACGAGCAAAAAGAACGAACAAATTGTATTCGATCTGGGCGAAGAAAGAACCTACAGGCTCACCTATTACGGCGGTATAAGCAGCAACTATTTCACTGTCTCGCTCTCGAACGACGGTGAAAGCTGGACCGAGGAATGTGCAACCAACTACGGCGAGGGTGATATCTACAAATGGATTTGGTACATACCAAAGGTCTACACCAACGGCACGTTTCAGGTAACCTCCAAAAACGCATCCACAGTTATCGACACCGGCGAGGGCGGCGCGCAGATGACCTACGCAAGTTACAGCGAAAGCTATCCGCTGCAGACCTCGCGCTTTGTGCGCTTTACCGTTGCCGATGAAAAAGCTCATTCCCCGGTAGCTACACAAAAGCTTGTGCTGCTTGAGGTCGGGTTCCTCGATGGGGAAACCGCTGAAGTGTTGCCTGTCGCCGACGTTTACGGCAGCGTTGAGGGCGCAAACTACCGTGCGCTTATCGACGAGCAGGATAAGGTGGCTCCGTATCCAAGCTACTTTAACGGCATGTACTTCGACGAGATTTACCATGCGCGCACGGCTTACGAATTATTGAACGGCTACAAGTCCGAAAACATCCTCGAATGGTCGCATCCACATTTGGGCAAGCTGCTTATAGCGCTTGGCATAAAGCTGTTTGGCATGACGCCGTTTGGCTGGCGCTTCTCGGGCGCGTTTTTCGGCGTACTAATGTTGCCCGCATTTTTCATGCTGATAAAACAGTTGACAGGCAAGAACAAACCTGCGCTGTTTGGCATGATACTGCTTGCGCTCGACTCCATGCACTTTACGCAGACGCGCATAGCCACGATAGATACATATCCCGTATTTTTCACAATGCTCATGTATCTGTTCATGATACGCTTCTATCAAGCGGATCTTTTAAGGTCGAAGCCGTGCAAAATATACCTGAATCTCGGGCTTTCCGCCTTATTCATGAGCTTTGCATGGGCGAGCAAGTGGACGGGTATATATGCCAGCTGCGGACTTGCTTTGATATTCTTTATAAAGCTCGCGATAAGTCTAAAAGAATATTTCGCGCTAAAAAAACAGCCAATATCAAATGAGCTTGACATTTCTCGCTTTCCTGTAAGGCTGACGCTGATTATAGACTTTTGCTGCATCGCCTTCGTAGCAATGCCCCTGATAATCTATTATCTGAGCTATTATTGGCACTTTGCAGCAAGCGGTGGCCTCTCGGTAGACAAGGTGTGGTCGCTTCAGGAACAGATGTATTCCTACCACAGCAATGTCGTGGATACGCACTATTTCAAGTCGCCTTGGTACGAATGGCCGCTGGTAATCTGGCCGATGTGGTATTATTCATCCGATACCGTATATTTGGGTGAGGGTGTGGTTTCGTCTATTTCTGCCATGGGTAACCCAGCGGTATGGTGGGTCGGCATCGCGGCAATGGTTGTATGCACATGCATATTCATCATGCAGAAAAAAAAGGATCAGAGGCTTCTGCTGCTTTTGATCGGCTTTGCATCCCAATACCTGCCGTGGGTGCTTGTGCCGCGCTCGACATATATTTACCACTACTTCACCTCTGTGCCGTTCATAATAATAGCGATTGTGCTGGCCTTTGAGTATCTGCACAACAGATACCCCAAGTGGGCGCTGGGACTTGCGATTGCGCTTATTGCATTGGCGTTTACGCTGTTCTGCATGTTCTATCCGCTCGAATCCGGCTATCCCTGTGATTATGAATATGCCAATCTACTCAGATGGTTTGACTGGTACAACTTTGCACTCCAGTAAAAGGGAGGAAAATTCATGCTTTCACGCACCCTTTGTTATACGCTAAGCGGCATCGATGGCATAAAGATAACCGTCGAATGCAATCTTTCGAACGGCTTGCCGGCGTTTGAGCTGGTTGGACTGCCCGATATAGCGGTCAAGGAGGCGAGGGAAAGGATAAAGTCGGCTCTGCGCAATACAGGCTTTGAATTTCCAACCGACAGGCTCGTAATTAACCTTGCCCCTGCCGACATAAAAAAGGAGAGCACCGCGTTCGACCTGCCTATCGCTATAGCGATACTCGCCTGCTGTAAGCACGTAAATCCTGAGTCAATATCGAATATTGCGATAATGGGCGAATTGGCGCTGAACGGCGAAATCAGGCCCATACGCGGCGCGCTGCCGCTGGTGATTTCCGCTCGCGCGGATAAAATAAAGACGGTTATCATCCCTTCCTCTAACGCTAAGGAAGTGATGTGCGTCGAAGGAATCGACATCATACCTGCCGGCACGCTAATGCAGGTAGTGAGCCACTTGTCCGGCAAAAGAAAAATAGAACCCTTAAAGACCGTCAGCTACGCCCAATTGCTTGGCGAAAGGATTTACTCCTCCGATTTCAAAAGCGTAAAAGGACAGAAGAGCGCCAAACGCGCGCTCATCATCGCCGCTTCCGGCGGTCACAACGTGCTTATGGTCGGCCCACCCGGTTCAGGCAAAACGTTAATGGCGCGCTGTGTGCCTTCAATACTACCCGATATGACCTTTGAGGAAGCGCTCATAACTACGCGAATACATTCCGTTGCGGGAAGCATACCCGAAAAAGGGCTTCTGGTTGAGCGCCCGTTCCGCGCTCCGCATCACACCGCATCACACGTTTCTATTGTCGGCGGCGGTGTGCATGCTGTGCCCGGTGAGATAAGCAAGGCGCACAACGGCGTACTGTTTTTGGACGAGCTGCCCGAATACAGGCGCGACGTGCTTGAGGCGCTGCGTCAGCCGATGGAAGACGGCTTTGTAACCATTACGCGCGTAGCGGCGCAAAGCACCTACCCGTCAGAATTCATGCTCATATGCTCCATGAACCCCTGCCCCTGTGGCAATTACGGCTCGCGCACACGTCAATGCCGCTGCACGCCTTTGGACATCAAGCGCTATCTCAGCCGCATTTCCGGCCCCCTGCTTGACCGTATCGACATGCACATAGAGGTGGAATCTATCCCGCCCGAAAAGCTGGCCGACGAAAAAGATGGTGAATCGTCTTCCGAGATCCGTCAGAGGGTCGAAGCCGCAAGAGAGATTCAACGCGAAAGATACAAAGATGAAAGCATCACCTGCAACGCGCGACTCAGCGCCACTACTCTCAATCACTACTGCCGCCTTAACCGCGAGGCTAAGCAGGTCATGAACGCCGCAAGTGAAAAGATGGGGCTCAGCAACCGAGCATATACGCGCGTACTGAAGGTCGCACGCACCATAGCCGATCTTGAAGGCGAAAAAGACATATCTGTAAACCACGTGAGCGAGGCTCTGCAGTACAGAATGATAGACGCAAAGTACTGGGGCTGAAATGAATCTATAAAATAAGAGCATCCTTTGCAAATGCTTGCCTGAGGATGCTCTTTTGTTGCCTTGTATAGTGTTTTAAATAAACATGGCATATATCATGTATACCAAGGGTATGGCAAAAAGCTCGCTGTCAATCCTGTCGAGTATGCCGCCATGACCGGGAATGAGATTAGAATAGTCCTTTATACCTGCGGCACGTTTTACGCTCGAGGCGGCCAAATCCCCTATTGCCCCGGATACCGAGGCCACAAACGCAGCCAGTATGTCCGCCCAAAGCGGTATCAAATTAAGCCCGGTCCAAACGAGTACATAATGCGCCAGAAAACCGGAGGCTGTGCCCATTACTATACCGCAGATAAGACCTTCTACAGTCTTCTTGGGGCTGATTGCAGGCGCGAGCTTGTGTTTGCCGAACGCTTTGCCGCCAAACAACGCGAATGTATCGCTTACGACGCAGGGCATAATGCTTGTAATGAACACCGCCGGCCAGATGTACACCGTCGTGCCGTCCGGCATGGGGCGAGTGGCAAGGCTGATGTAGAGCACAAGCAGCATGGGTGCCAAAGGATAGCAGTATACGCCAAAGGTCGCAAATACATCGTGCACGTTGAATTTTTGAGTGATGACCATCTCGCTGAACACGGCGAGCATCAGCACCATAAACGCCGGAAAAGCATAACCGCCATATTTCGTGAGACCCAACCACATGGCGGCTCCGGTGGCAAGTATGATTATGTACGCGGACCAGATGCGTATGTTCACGTTCAGCTTGGCCAGAGCGTTTTTCATCTCGATGCAGGCCATCACCGCAAGAGCCATAAGCAGCAGCATGCGGCTTATATTGCTTGCTACGAGGCAGAATACGACTATCACTATCATTACGACAGCGGATATTATCCTTTGCTTCATGGCAGTATATCTCCGTTATCAGAGGGCGCAGGCGATCTTAGTGGCGAGCTCGGCGTTGTTGTACACCAAGTGAATATTACTGTCGAGGCTCTTGCCTTGGGTCATCTTCTGTATGTGGTCGAGCAGGTAAGGCGTGAGTGCTTTGCCGTGAATACCGAGACTGTCGGCGTCTTTTATCGCACGGTCTATGGTTTCGTTAATCTTGCCGGGATCCATCGCGTACTGCTTTGGGATCGGGTTTGTTACCAGCATGCCGCCGTCTATGCCCAGCGCCATTTTGCACTTGAATGCGGCGGCGACCTCCTCGGGCGTATCCAGACGGTAGTCGACCTTGAGACCGCTTTTGTCGGTATAGAACGCGGGCAGCTCCTCTGTGCCGTATCCGATTACCGGCACGCCTTTGGTTTCGAGGTACTCGAGCGTAAGCTTTAGGTCGAGTATGCTCTTGCAGCCCGCGCACACCACCATTACGTTGGTTCTACCAAGCTCCTCCAAATCGGCGGAGATATCCATGGTCGTCTCTGCGCCTCTGTGTACGCCGCCAACACCGCCTGTCGCAAACACCTTTATGCCTGCAAGCGCGGCGCCTATCATAGTGGTGGCGACAGTGGTCGCGCCGTCGAGTCCCTTCGACAAAAGCACCGGCAGGTCGCACCTCGAGGCCTTTGTGACCTTCAAGCCTTCCTTGCCCAGATATTCTATTTCGTCAGCGGAGGCACCGACAGTGAGCTTGCCGCCTATAATGCAGATGGTAGCCGGAACAGCGCCGTTAACCCTTACGATTTTCTCTACGTTCATGGCTGTTTCGACGTTCTTTGGATAAGGCATGCCGTGAGAAATGATAGTGCTTTCGAGGGCTACTACAGGCTTGTTTTCTTTTATCGCTTGTGCTACCTCGTCAGATACTTTGATAAACTCGTTCATAATCTATACCTCGCTTAATATGCGT
>JAFPYA010000026.1 GCA_017412445.1 Clostridia bacterium | reverse complement strand
TGCTTGCCCTGTATGAAGCGGGGTATCGAGTCCATGGGGCCGGGGCGGTAGAGCGATATGGCGGCGATGATGTCCTCAAAGCCCCGGGGCTTCATGCTGCTCACGAAAGTGCGCATGCCGCCGCCTTCAAGCTGGAACACGCCGTCGGTGTCGCCCGCGGAGATCATGTCGTACACGCTTTCGTCGTCGGTGGGTATGTCCTCGCTTTTGAGGTCGGGCCCGCCGCCCTGGCGTATGTAGTCCAGACTGTCGCCTATAACGTTGAGCGTCCTTAAGCCCAGAAAGTCCATCTTCAGCAGCCCCAGGCTCTCCAGCGTGCCCATGGGGAACTGGGTGGTTATCACGTCCGCGTTGGTCTGAAGCGGCACAAAGTCGCTCACGGGCTTTGCGGTTATCAGCACGCCAGCGGCGTGGGTGGAGGCGTGGCGCGGCATGCCCTCGAGCCTGCGCGCGGTGTCTATAAGGTTTTTGACCTCCTCGTCGCCGTCGTAGGCGTTTTTGAGGTCGGGGTTCAATACCATGGCCTTGTCTATGGTCATGTCGAGGGCATTGGGTATCATCTTGGAAATCTGATCCACGCGCCCGTAGCCCATGTCCATCACGCGCCCCACGTCCTTTATTACGGCCTTGGCGGCGAGGGTGCCGAAGGTGATTATCTGGCTTACGTGATCCTTGCCGTACTTTTCGGCCACGTAGTCGATGACCTCCTGCCTGCGCTCGTAGTCGAAGTCTATGTCGAGATCGGGCATGGTCACGCGCTCGGGGTTCAGAAAGCGCTCAAACACCAGCTGATATTTGAGCGGGTCGAGGGCGGTTATATCGAGGGTGTAGGCGACAATTGAGGCCGCGCCGCTGCCCCTGCCGGGGCCCACAAGTATGCCGTGCTCGCGCGCGAAGCGTATGTAGTCCCACACTATCAGGAAGTAGTCCACGTAGCCCATCTGCTCTATTACGCCCAGCTCGTACTCGAGGCGCTGCCTCGCGTCGTCCCTGTCCGCGGCGTACTTGCGCCTTAAGCCCTCCTCGCACAGGCTCCTCAAAAGCCCCTTCGCGGTCTGCCCCTCCTCAAGGGGGAAGGCGGGCAGGTGCTTGGTTTTAAAGTCAAAGGTGACCGAGCAGCGCCTTGCGATCTCCTCCGTCCTGTCCAGCGCGTCCTGAAAGGCGGGGAAGAGCTTAAGCATCTCCTCCTCGCTCTTTACGTAGAGCTGGTCGGAGTGCAGGCGCATGTGATCCTCGTCGCTGAGCTTCTTGCCCGTCTGTATGCACATGAGTATCTCCTGCGCGCGGGCGTCTTCCTGCCTTAAATAGTGGCAGTCGTTGGTTATTACGAGGGGTATGTCCATCTCTTTGGACATGTGGATGAGGCCGGTCACCACCTGCTTTTCGTCGCTCAGGCCGTGATCCTGCATTTCGAGGAAGAAGTTGTCTTTGCCGAATATAGCTATGTACCTTTGGGCGTATTTTTTCGCCTGCTGGTACTGGCCGGAGAGTATCGCCTTGGGTATGTCGCCGCTTAAGCACGCGCTTAAGCAAATCAGCCCCTCGGAGTATTTTTTGAGCAGCGCGTAGTCCACGCGGGGCTTGTAGTAGAAGCCCCGCGTAAAGCCCTCGCTTACCAGCTTTATCAGGTTGTGATAGCCCGTCTGGTTTTCGCACAAGAGGATCAGGTGGCTGTTTTTGCCCGCACCCTGCGTCTTGTCGTCCATGTCGGGGCAGACGTAGACCTCGCAGCCTATGACGGGGTGTATGCCGCGCTTTTCGGCCTCCACGTAAAAATCCACCGCGCCGTACATCACGCCGTGGTCGGTTATCGCGCAGCTGGTCATGCCCAGCTCCTTCACGCGGTCGAGCAGCTCGCCTATGCGGTTTGCACCGTCGAGCAGGCTGTACTCCGTGTGCATATGAAGGTGTGCAAACATTTCTTTTCTCCGCTTACGATTCCAAGAACGTGTCGTCCCTGCTCATCTGCAATTGCCACTCCGGTATGCCGCCGCGTTTTGTGGCCTCGTCCATCTGGCTTGCGTGCAGAGTGCTGCAGGCGCTGCAGGCGGCGATGCGCTTGAACAGCAGCCTCACCGTCCGCTCTATGGGGCTGTTTTCTGTGTAATTGGCGGGCACCACGTAGTCGCACCTGCCCTGCAAAAGCATGTTGTCGGCAATCGAGGTGTCCTCGCCCGGGTAGACCGTGATGGACGCGCCGCCCCTTTCGCGGGTCATCTTCATACAGGGCACGTCGGTAAGCCCGTCGCCTATGTATATCATGTTGGCAAAGGGCACGCGGCGCTTGTACTCGGGCGTGAAGCCATTTAAATCCCTGTCGTTGGTCATGTCCAGTATGCCCTTGTTTATCCTGAACAGGTGCTGCGTCTTCTCGGTGTAGTTTACGGCGGTGGCGGGCCACATCGCCGTGCCGTCCTCGCCGTACACGAAGCTTGCGGCAAACACCGCCTTGAACTCCGAGGCTATGCGGCTGCCGCCTATTATCTCCTTGAGACCGGAGGAAATTATGTAGTGCTCTACCCTCACGCCCTCGCTGAGGCCAATCGCGTTTATGCGCTTAAACCAGCCCTCCACGCCCGGAAAAAACTCGACGCCCGCGCCGAGCGCCTCAAGCGTCTGCTTAGTGAGCAGGTTTGTGCCCTTGCTCTTTTCAAGCATCATGAGCATGTAGGCCAGCACGCTGTCCATGCCGTGCTCCAGCTGCGCGTCGCGGCAGGAGGACCAAAAGTCATTCGGCTCCATGTTTATGCCGGGAATGAAGCCGTACTCCTGCTGATCCCTCGGGGACAGTGTCTTGTCAAAATCGTATATCAGCGCCGCAATCGGCAAACGCGCCTCGGCCATGGTGCAAGCTCCTTTCGCGTGGGAGGGAGGGAAAAGCTTATCTTTCTTCTAAAGCTATGAAACACGGTAAGAAAACCCAAGGGGAAGTTTGGAGGGGTCGCAACCCCTCCAACTTTAATCCGCAGGGACAGCCTTGCCGTCCCGAGGATGATTTTTGCATTTATTTGTTGTACATCGGCGCGTCGTCCGCATAGAGGCGCGTCTGGGTATCGTTGTCGGCGATGCCGGTAGCGTTCAGACCCACCTGCTGCTGGAACAATTGCACCGCGGTCACGGTCTTGTTGCCGTACTTGCCGTCTATGGTGTCGTTTAAGTAGCCAAGGTTCGTCAGGCGCGTCTGCAGCCTTATCACGTCGTCGCCGCTTGAGCCCTTCTGAAGGCTGGTGTAGGTGACGGTGGTCTGGGTCTCACTTTGAGTTTCCTCTTACTTTTCAACCGTGTAGGCCACGACCTCGCTCTTCTTTACCGCGTCAAGCTCGCCGCGCGAAGTGGCGCGGAAGAGCTGGTTTACCTGATTTCTGACTACCTGCCAGCGCGAGGCGGATTCGGAAGCCTTCTGCGTCTGGGTCTTTGAGGTGTCCATCATCGCCATCCAGTCGTTCGAGAGGCAGTTGTTTATGTTGGTCTGTATGGCCTTGAGCGCGTCCACGAACAGCTGGTCGTTCATCTGGCGGTCGCCCGTCGAGGGCAACAGGTTGTTCAGGTCGTCCAGATCCTTGGTGAAGGAGGCGGAGAACAGCGCCCAGCTGCCGCTTTGGTCGTTGGGGTTGTACATGCCGAGCTTCTGCTCTATGTAGTCGTTGCTCACGCGGTACTGCATCAGCTCCGTGCCCTCGTTCCACAGCGAGAGCGTCACGTCCTCGACCGGGGCTACGTTGCTCTGCCTGTTTTTGAGCCCCGTGATGCCCCAGATTACGCCCGCTATCACCAGTACGCCCAGGAGCCCGGCCAGTATGTAGCCCAGTATCTTTAAGCGGTTGGAGCGGCGCAGTTCGTCGTCTATGGTGTCGTCGTCGTAGTCGTCGAGGTACTCGTTGTCCTCGTCCTCTTCGTCCTCGTCCTCTTCATCCTCGGGGTCGTAGTCGTCAAAGTCCTCCTCGGGCTTGGAGCGCTTGAAGAACTCCCTGGCCACGCGCAATTGCTTGCGTCCGGGCTTTTTGGGCTTTGCGGGCTGCTCGCTCTCCTCAGGCGCCTCGACTTCTTCGACTGCATCGTCCGTATCGTCTTCTGTTTCTTCAGGAACCTCTTCAAGCTCCCCGTCGTCCTCATCGTCGGTCTCGAAGTCCTCGTAGACCTTGCGCTTCTTTTTGCGTTTGGATTTGTCGTCCTCGCCGTAGGCGTCAAAGGCCACGTCCTTGTCCTTCTTTTCATCGGCCTGCTTTTTGCTCTTCTTTTTGGCGGCCTTGCGCTCCTCCTCGCGGGTGCGGCGGTCGTATTCCTCCCTGAGGCCCGTCATAAAGCGTCTGACGTCGTCGCTTATGCCCGCGCCGGGCGTGGCGGTCGTCTCCCCGGAAAGGCTGATGGAGCTCAATTCCTCCTCGGTCAGCTCGTAGTCCTCGTCGTCATCGTCCTGCGCCTGTTCTTCTTCAGGCTCGCTCTGTTCGCCTTCGCCGCGCAGAAACAGGCTGCGGAAGGAGCGCTTCTCGCTTGCGGGCGCGCTTTCCGCTTCTTCTACGGCCTGCGCCTCGTCCTCAACCCCGGCTTCCCTGCGCCACGGGTCCTGACTGTCGAACAGGGGCTCCCTGTCGTCGCCCTCGCCGTAGCCGGTTACGGTCGCGCCCTCCACCGCCCTGTAGGCGGAGTCCTGATCGGAGGGCAGCTCGGCCTTGTTTTTGTCGCTGTCCACGTTGAAGGCGGTTGAGTAATGGTTGCCGTAGGTGTTGTTGACTCTGACGGCCTGACCCGGGCGCAGCTTGCTCTGTGCGCCCGTATAACCGCGGTTTGAGTCAAAGCGGCTTTCGCCCACCGGCATGCCGCAGTACGGGCAAGCGGTGTGCTCGCTCTTGAGACTCTTTCCGCAATTGGAGCAGAACATAGATAGTCCTCCTGATCCGGCTTTTATTCAAAGGCAGTGGATCTTATCCGGGAAACCTCCACGGTGTCGGGCTTGCTTTCCGGAATTATAAGCAAAAACCAAAGAAACATGATGAGCAGCGATAAAAGCGTGCATACGATTTTCAATATGGGCGGGTTTTTTTCCTGCGTCCATACTCTGTATACGCCGTAGGGCGGAACAAGCGCGCACAAAAGCACGTCCACCACGGTCTTGTTGAGCTGCGCCCTGCCCTTTTTGGCGGCGTTCTTGCTCACGTTTTTGGCGTATGAGCCGTGCGTGCCGCTCTGGCGCTTCTGACCGCGCTGAAATCTGTCGTATTGCTGCCTGTCCTTAGCCATGTGAACGGGCTTCCTTGTAGCGTCTGAGCGCCTTGGCCAGCTGGTCCGGGCAGGAGGTGCCGCCGCGGCACTGTATGCCCTCGAGCGCATTTATCACGTCGTCAATATTTCTGCCCTCGGCCAGACGGCTCACGCCCTGCGTGTTGCCGCGGCAGCCGTTTACAAACTCCACCTTTTTGATTATGTCGCCCTCGACATCGATGTTGATTTGGGTGGAGCAGGTGCCTGTAGTCCTGTATGTGAACACGTTTTTCACTCTCCGTTCTTAATCTGCGTAATTATATAACGAAAGAGGGTTATTGTCAAGTTTTAGGCCTGTGCGGGGCTATTCGGTCTCGGGCGTGGAGGCGTAATTGGGGCCGTAATCGAACAGCTCGTTCATCGTTACCGCGCTGTAGCCCTGTTCGCTGAGCCACTTTATAAAGGAACACAGTTCGTCCACCGTATACGTGCCGATTTCGAGGTTTATTATCACGCCCGGCTGTGTTTCGTCCGGGGTGGTCTGCTTGGAGAGGTTCACGCTCTGGCTGGCTATGCCGTACACCCCCCGCTGGTTGAGCAGGCGGTGAAGCTCCAGATAGTCCATGTCGTACATGTCGTTTGTGCGCAGGAAGTGAAGCTCGTAATCGGGATGTATGCAGTCCTTTAGCGCCCTGATGGCCTTGTCTATGGCCTCGCCGCGCTGTTGGGCGCTGTCCATGGCCAGATAGCGCGTGTCGTCGTAGCCGCCGCTCTCTATCTCGTGCCCCATCAGGTAGACCTCCTGCCACATGGCGGGGCTGCTCTCGAGCGCCTTGCCGGTGGGGAAGAACGTAAGGCGCGCGCCGGTCTCGGCGGCGGTCTGGGTGAGCTTGTCCATCTGGCTCTGGTTGAGCCTGCCGCTTATGGTAACCGCCACCTCTTTTTCGGCAGTGTTGGCGCTGAAGAACACGGGCAGATACCCTTCCTCGGCGGTGGGCCTGAGCTGCGGCACGGGCGTGGGCGTCACCTGAACGCTCTGATTGGTGCCGTCGGCGTCTGTGATTACGAACGTGGGCTCGGCGTTTTTCTTTTTGATTATATCCTTTACTATGAAGGCCGACACGGCGATTATCGCCACAATCAGCGCAAGCGTCACAATGCCGCCGGGGTTCAGGCGCACCTTGCGCTTTACCGGCTCCATGGGCAGAAGCGTGCCGCTCTCTTCATTTTGGTTTTCGGGATTGTTACCGTTGGATTTCATATTTTAAGCCCCTGCTTAAATAATATGTTTATTCATTATAATAATAACATTTATCGCATTAAATGTCAAGCTTTTGGCAATATAGTGGATATATCGTGGTAAAAATGACGTCATAAATCCACGCAAGTGGGAAAACAGAACAAAAATTGAGAATTCAAGAATAACTATTCAACCAGAAATGCAATAAAACGTCACATCTGTATAAACAAGAAACCCCAGGGGAGGCATGGACGGGCTTTAGCCCCTCCATGCCCAAATCCGCAGCGGCGGCATGTACGCCGCGAGGAATGATTTTTGCGAAGGCGAGCTTGCCCGCCGGGAGCAAAAATCGCATCCTTATATTTTTTTCGCCCGGAAATCTCCGCAGAGATTTCAGAAAAAAAGCTATCCTGTTGCAAAACCATCAATACTTTGCCGTTTATACCAAACCCACAATCCGCACAACGTAACCCCAACCGCTCGAAATGAATCAAAATGAATCAAAGATTCATTTAGAGCGAAGGACGTCAGTCCGTAATATCATAATCCGCAACCACGGTAACCGTGAGATCCGGCGCAAGCTCGCTTACGCGGGCGGCCACGGTGTCCCTCAGCGCGTTTCTGTCCTTTTCGTCAAAGGAGATGATTATGTCAAAGCGCATCTGAGATGTCTCTTCGTCAAGATAGAAGCCGTGCATCTGCAGTACGCCGGGATACTCCCTGAGCATCTCGCGTATCTGGGTTTCGAGCCTCAGCGCGCGGCTGTCGCGGGTGTTTATGGAGTAGACCGATATGCCGGTAAGTATCACGCCGCACTCGGCGTAGACCTTGTCGGAGATCGCCCTTTCGAGAGAGTCGGCCTCGCCCACGGTCATGGTGTCGGGCAGCTCGATGTGCACCGAGGCGATCAGCTTTTCGGGACCGTAGTTGTGAATCACAAGGTCGTACGCGCCGCGCACCTGCTCAAAGGAGCACACGCAGTTTTTTACCTTGTGGGCGAGTTCCGCGTCCGCCCTGTGGCCGATTATCTCGCTCAGGGTGTTTTTGAGCATCTCAAAGCCGGACTTGATTATGTACAGCGAAATCACCGCAGCCAGATACGCCTCGAGGCTCAGACCCGTCAGCATGAATACCGCGGCCGCGACCAGGGTGCTTAACGAAATCACGGCGTCGAACAGTGCGTCGCTGCCCGAGGCCACCAGGGCGTCGCTTTTGAGCGCCTCGCCCCTCGCCTTTACGTACCTGCCCAGAAGCAGCTTTACCACCACTGCCGCGCCGATAATCACCAGCGCCCACACGGTGTAGGAGGGCGTTTCGGGGTGGATTATCTTTTTTACGGATTCTACCAGCGAGGTTATGCCGGCGTAGAGCACGATTATGGCTATCACCGTGGCGCTCAGGTACTCCGTCCTGCCGTGTCCCAGCGGATGCTGTCTGTCCGGGGCGCGGTTGGCGAGCTTCGTGCCTATAATGGTTATCACCGAGGAGAGCGCGTCGCTCAGGTTGTTCACCGCGTCGAGGATAACGGCCATGGAATTGGAAATGAGCCCCACCGCGGCCTTGAAGGCCGCGAGGAACACATTTGCGATTATGCCGGTAAGGCTTGTGCGTACTATGCTTTTTTCTCTGTCAACTGTAGGCTGCATGATGTACCTCTGAAGAAGATAAGCGCTTTATTCCTTAACCTCGTCCGTGTCGTAGCTTATCACGGGCGCGGCCACGGTCTCGGTGGAGAGGAGCGCGCCGGTGTTGTAGTCGTACATCAGCCTGTAGGCGGTGCCGTAGGTGGCGGCGCTGTCGTAGTATACGTACAGGCCCTCAAAGCCGGCCTCCATGTAGTAGGGCCAGTAGATGTCGAGGTTGTCGCTGCCGCCCTTCCACATCACCTTGCCGTCGGCGGAGATGCGGTAGAGGGTGGAGCTGTAGTAGCCGATTACGAAGAACGAGCCGTCGTCCATCACGAATTTGCACTGGCCCGCGCCGAAATGCTGCTCGGGGGTTTCGCCAAGCTCCCACACGACGGTGGTCCATTCGCCTATGCTGTAGGCCTTAAAGCCCTTGCCGGATACGAAGATAATCAGCTTGTCGCCGGCTATGAAGGCGTTGGTCATGGTCAGCTCGGTCAGCTCGGCGCTGTTGTCCCATGTGCTCCAGCAGGGCTTCATGTTCGCGTCGTAGCACACCGCCATTATTTCCTCGGTGTTGTCGTGGGCGTTCCTGCGCACAACTACGGTGTAGCCGTTCACTTTTTCGTTCAGCGCCAGTTCGCCGCGGCTCATGAACAGGTCGTAGGCGGGCATGTCGAGGTCCTCAAACGCGCTCTTGGGGGGCTCGTACTCGGCCAGATAGTTCTTCAGTATGTAGCCCGTTTCGCCCTCGAAGGTGCACCTTACGAAGTTGGTGCTCACCTGCACGCAGTTTTCGACCACCGCGCCGAGGGGTACCTTTTTGAGCGTCGCGGCGGAGGTGCTGGCGGTCTTTCTGAGAGACACGTATTCGTTGCACTTTACCACCTGCATGTAGTAGGACAGGGGCGCGTAGGTGGGCAGCGGAGTGGGCGCCGCGGTGACCTTGGGCGTCGCGGTGGGCTGGGGCTTGGAGTAGTCCGCATCCTTTAAGTACTTGGAGAGCACGTAGCCCTTCTTGCCCTTGTATTCGCACAGTATGAACGTGCCGGAGTAGGTCACGCAGCTGGTGACTATGGCGCCCTTGGGCACCTTTATCAGGCGGGTGGAGGAGGTGTCGGGCTTCTCCCTCAGGGACACGTACTCGTTGCAGTTGTACACCATCTGGTTGGGCAGTATGCCGTCGGACATGGTGTAGCTGGTGGTCTTTAAGTAATCCTCAAGTATGTAGCCGCGCTTGCCGCCCCAGGAGCACTGCACAAAGCCGTTGGAGGCGGCTACGCAGTCGGTCACCAATTCGCCAAGGTGCACCTTGAGCAGGCGGGTGGAGGACTTGTCCGGCTTTTCTCTGAGGGACACGTAGTCGTTGCACTTAACTACCACCATCACTTCGCTTACCTCTTTGGCAGCCGAAGCGCTCATCACGGGCAGTGCGCCCAGTATCAGCAGCGCACACAAAAGCGCGCAGCACAGTCTTTTCATTGTAAAACCTCCTTAAATCGGTACTGTATAAGCCCGACAAAATTCTATTGTACATTATCCCACTTTGAAGGCTGTTTGTCAAGCTCGTTAGTTAACACAGACGCATAATTGCGATATAAATGAGTGCGCATAAGGCCGCCACTCTTTTCATAAATCTTTAACACCTTGGTATTTAAACAGTAAAACAAATGGTTTATGATTAAACTGTATATACTTTCGGGAGGCTGTTTATGTACCGTATACTTAAAAAACAGGCGCTGAACCCCACGGTTACGCTGATGGAGATAGAGGCGCCGCTGGTGGCCAAAAAGGCGCTGCCCGGCCAGTTCATAATCCTCAGGGTGGACGACGAGGGCGAGCGCATACCCCTGACCGTGGCGGGCACGGACAAAAGCACCGGCGCGGTGACAATAATATTCCAGATAGTCGGCGCCACTACCTTTCTGCTCAACCGGAAGGCCGAGGGCGAGTATATAAGCGACTTCGTGGGGCCTCTGGGCGAGCCAACAAGGCTCGACGGCCTCAAAAAGGTGTGCATAGTCGGCGGCGGCGTGGGCTGCGCCATCGCCTGGCCCATCGCCAAGGCGCTGCATGAAAGGGGCTGCGAGGTCACCTCGATAGTCGGCTTCAGGAGCAGGGACATAGTGATACTCGAGGACGAGTTCAGGGCCTGCTCGGACAAGCTCATTATGATGACCGACGACGGCAGCTACGGCGGCCACGGCAACGTGACCGTGCCGCTCAAGGAGATGCTCGAAAACGGCGAAAAATTCGACGAGATCATCACCATCGGCCCCGTGATCATGATGAAATTTGTGACCCTGACCGCAAAGCCCTTTAATGTCCCGGTCACCGTGAGCATGAACCCCATAATGATAGACGGCACGGGCATGTGCGGCGGCTGCCGCCTTACGCTGGTCAAGGACGGCAAGCGCGTGACCAAATTCGCCTGCGTGGACGGCCCGGATTTTGACGGCTACGAGGTGGACTTCGACGAGGCCATGAGCCGCGGCCGCATGTACGCGGGCTTTGAAAGGCACGCCTATGAGGAGACGTGCAATCTGTTCAAGAACGCCTGAATTATCCCTTGAAAGGTGGAAATAAATATGCCGCTTAATCCCAAAAAACACGAAATGCCCGTGCAGGCGCCCGAGGTGAGGGCGCATAACTTCAGCGAGGTCGCGCTGGGCTATACGCCCGAAATCGCCTTTGAGGAGGCGGTGCGCTGCCTTAACTGCAAAAACGCGCCCTGCGTTGCGGGCTGCCCCGTAAACATAGACATCCCCGGCTTCATAAACAAGCTCAAGCAGAAGGACGTGGAGGGCGCATACAGGGTGATAAGCGCGTCCTCGTCACTGCCCGCCGTGTGCGGCCGCGTCTGCCCCCAGGAGACCCAGTGCGAGAGCAAGTGCACCATGGGCATACGCTTTGAGAGCGTGGGCATAGGCCGCCTTGAGCGCTTCGTTGCGGACGCACACAACGCTTCTGACGCCGTCGAGACAGAAAAGCCCGCCCCCAACGGGCACAGGGTGGCCGTGGTGGGCTC